>JAADYX010000012.1 GCA_010092885.1 Chloroflexota bacterium
ACCGCCGCGTCCAGGAGATCCTCCAGCGGGAAGGGCTGTCCCGGCGCGGTCTGCGGGTGGAGGTGGACGAGGATGTGATCGAGTGGGTTGTCGAGCACGGCTACAGCGAACGCTATGGTGCGCGCTATCTCGCCCGCCAGATCGAAAAGACCATCACCTACCCGCTGGCTCAGCAGGTCATCCGCAACGATCCACCTGAAGGTTCGGTAGTGCGGCTCTTCCTCCATGAAGGCCATGTCGCGTCTGCACTGAGCCTGCCCGCCACAGCCGCTGATGGCGCGCTCACCATCAGCCTGGAAGAAGTGCCGGATCATCTGACGCTGGACTACATGCGCCACGCACTGCCCCTGATCAAGGAGCGGTTGGCTGCAATCGAGCAGGCCGCCCACATTGACGATACACGCCGCCACCTTTCCGATATGATGCGCCGTCTGTCGTCCCCTGCCTTTTGGGATGATCCGCGTGCCGTGCCCGGCCACCTCACCGCGATGAGCGAGCTCGCCGGGCAGATCGAGCGGGTGGACGGCATCCGCCGCAACGCACAGGAGCTCGAATCCCTGCTGGAAGGTGACACGCCAACCGAGCTTGGTGAGGCAGCCGTGCGCTTCCGCTACATCGTGCGTGAGCTGCCCCGCGCTGAGACTATCAGCGAGGCTCCGGCTGCCGTTGTGAAAGTCACACCGGTTGGCACCCGTCTGGTTGCCGCCCGGTGGGCCAACGAACTGGTGGCAATGTATGTGGCCTGGGCTGAACGCTCCGGCCTGCGGGTTGAGCAGCAGGGAGAAGACATCCTGCGTATCCATGGTGTGGCCCCGATCTTCCTCGGCCCCGAGCAGGGCATCCACCAGCTGATCCAGCCCCACCCCGACGATCCGGACCGGCGGCAGATCGTGCGCGCTGTGGTTGAGGTCGTCCACAATGTCGCCCAGCTTGCCGACAAACCCGAAGGCGACCTGATCCGCACTTATTACCGCAACGACCGGGTGGTCGCTGTGCAGACCGGCACCGAGCATCCCGATCCACAGGCGGTGCTTGCTGGCGAATTGGAACTCTTGTGGGAGGACGATACCCGTGGCTGACCGCACGATGCTGATTGCAATGGCCCACCCGGACGACGAATCCTTTGGCATGGCGGGCACCATCGCCCGCTATGTGGCTGAAGGCGCTGCCGTGCATCTGATCTGTGCGACCAACGGCGACGTCGGCACGGTGGATGAGGCCTTTATGGAGGGCTACGCAACGGTAGCCGACCGTCGCCTGGCTGAACTCCAATGCGCTGCCGATGCGCTCGGCTTTGCCAGCGTGACAACCCTGGGTTACCGTGACTCCGGCATGCGCGGCTCGCCGGACAACGAGCACCCCGACTCGCTTGTCAGCGCACCCGTGGACGAGGTCGCTGGCCGGATTGTGCAGGTTATACGTGAAACGCGACCCGAGGTGCTCATCACGTTTGATCCGTTTGGTGGCTACGGCCACCCCGACCATATCGCCATGCACGAAGCTGCTGTGCGTGCCTACCGGCTGTCGGGTGACCCGGATGCATATCCGCAGCAGATCAACAACGGGTTGAAGCCTCACCAGCCGGGGCGTCTGTACTACCAGACGTTTCCGCATTTCTTCTTCAAAGCTGCCGTCGCCATTATGCGGTTGCTCGGTCGTGATCCCTCTAAGTTCGGCCGCAACAACGATATCGACCTGACGGAAATTGCGGACAACACGTATCCCATCCACGTGCGGATCAACTACCGCCCGTACAAAAAGGTCGCTGCCAGGGCACGCGACTGCCATGCCAGCCAACTCAACCCGGACCCGCCGTTTCTCCAGCGTCTTGTGCAGAATCTGTTCTCCCGCCCTGTCGACACCTTTATGCAGGCCGAGCCGCCGGTGGAAAACGGGCGCGTCCGCCACACGGATCTCTTCCACGGAGGGTGACCATGCTCGTCGATATGCTGCCAATTGGGCCACTGCCCACCAACGCCTATGTGGTCACCTGCTCGCAGACCCGGCAGGCGGTCATCATTGACCCGGGTTGGCCCGATCCCGCCCTCATGCAGACAATCGAGAACCGTGAGGCACAGGTCACCTACATTGTGAACACCCATACCCACTGGGATCACATCGGGGGGAATGCGGCTGTGGCACAGGCGACAGGCGCGCCCCTCCTGCTGCACGCCGGTGCACTGCCCCTCCTGCGGGAACGCGGTGCAGGTGCCGCGTTTGGCATCGAACTCGAACCCAGTCCGGAGCCTGAGCGTTTCCTCGAACCGGGCGAAACGCTCGAAGTCGGTGCTCTGACCTTCGATGTGCTGTTCACGCCGGGCCATGCACCTGGTCATATTTCGCTCTACTCAGCAGGGGGTGGGGCGGTCTTCTCAGGGGATGTGCTGTTCAACAAGGGCGTCGGACGCTTTGATCTGCCCGGCGGCAGTTGGCCCACACTTGAGAAGTCCATCAGGGAGGTGCTTTTTACCCTGCCCGATGAGACGGTTGTCTACAGCGGTCACGGGCCAAAGACCACTATCGGTGAAGAGAAGCTCTACAATCCCTTCCTGTGATCACTCGTTGTAGCCGAGCATCATCTGCCGGACAGCCATCTGGCCACTCTCCCCGAGCAGCCACTCCAGAAAGACTCGTGCATCGCCGCGCGGTTCTTCCGCCGCAGCAAACGTCACCGGCACCACCAGCGGATAGGCGCGTGTTGTCAGGTTGTCGCGCGTCGGCTGTATGTCGTCAATACCAATGGTCCGTGCATCCGCTTGTGGTACAACACTGCCCGGCAGAATGCCGATGGCACCCGGTGTGCTGCTGATCAGCGCAGCCATCTCACCGGGCGTGACCACAATCCGGGCCGACGACACGATCTGCTGGCTGCCCATCAGCCTCGTTTGGAATGCTTCCCGCAATGGATCGTCGCGTGCATACATCACGACGAGTATCGGCTCCGCGCGCCCACCAACGTGATCCCAACTCGTGATCCGCCCGGCAAACATGGCGCGCAGCCGTCCCGTTGAGATCCACTCTACCGGATTGCCGGGGTGCGCCGCGATCACGATGCTCTCGTACCCGATGACCGTTGAAAAGCCAGCTTGCCGGTCGCCAATGCGCAGCGCGGCGTCCGTCTCGCTGAGGCCGGTAGCCAGCACAAGTTCACTGCCCGGTGCATTGAGTTCGTATGCGTTCAGGATGGTGTCGGCCAGTGGGGCAGCCGCCGGGTCAGCACCCAGCCGCAGCGTGATCGGGCGGGGCCCGACAGCCGTGTTCGCCGTGCAGGCGCCCAGCAGCAGCACAACAACAACCAGCGAATTACGCACGCAGCAGCACGAGGAGAATGCAGAGAGCCGAAGCAGCAAAACAGTAAATCGCAAAAATCGTTACCGGGCGCGTTTTTAGGAAGTTGAGCAGCCACGCGATGACCAGATAGCTGGTCACGCCCGCGCTCACGAAACCAGCCACCAGCACCGCGATCCCCTGCGCGGAGATGCCGACCTGCAGCAGTTCGACCACTTGCAGCAGGCCCGCGCCGACAATCACCGGTGCCGACATCAAGAAGCTGAACCGTGCTGCGCTCTCACGCAGCATATGCTGTGACCGCCCGGCGGCGATTGTGGCTCCTGACCGGCTGATCCCTGGCAGAATAGCCAGCGCCTGCGCGAACCCCATGATGAGCGCGTCGCGCCAGGTCATGTCCCCTACATCACGCTCCAGCCTGCCGATTCGCTCGCCAACCAGCAGCAGCACGGCGGTAACGCTCAGCATGACCGCAGCAAACGGCGGATTCTCGAAGATGGCACTGATCGCGTCCTCGAACGCCAGACCGATCACCGCTGCGGGCACCGCACTGATCAGCAGCAGGCCCAACAGTCTGATCCCTGCGCCCTGATCGCGGCTGCGCACCCACGCCACGGAGTCCACCACGATGCCCCAGAAGTCCCGCCAGAAGTAGGCCAGCACCGCCGTGATGGTGCCCAGGTGGGCGGCAACCGTATACGTCAGGCCGGGCGGCTGCCAGCCGAACAGCCAAGGCACCAGCACAAGGTGCCCGGAACTTGAAACAGGGATGAACTCGGTTGCACCTTGGACAATCCCGAGAAAGATGGCCTGCCAGATGGTCATAACGTCTGATTGGCTCCGAAAGGTTCAAGGATTGATGCGGCCAGGTCGGAGAACGTCCCGGCCCGGATGGCCGCGCGCATGTCCTCCGTCAGCCGGATTAACATCCGCAGATTGTGGATGGATAGCAGTGTGGAGGCCAGCATCTCACCCGCTTGGATCAGATGGCGGATGTATCCCCGCGTGAAGTGCTGGCACGCATAACAGTCGCAGGCGGTGTCCAGGGGCTCTCTTGATCGGGCGTGTTCGGCGTTGCGCATATTCACCCGCCCCAGCCGCGTCAGGGCCTGACCGTGCCGGGCGACTCGGGTTGGGAGTACACAGTCGAACAGATCGACGCCGCGCATCACCCCGTTAACCAGATCCGGTAGGGTGCCCACACCCATCAAGTAGCGGGGTTTGTCCGCTGGCAGCAGCGGCAGCGTCGTATCGAGCACGCGGTGCATGTCGGCTTTGCTCTCACCGACGGACAGCCCCCCTACCGCATAACCCGGGAAGTCCATCGCAACCAACGCTGCCGCCGACTCACGCCGTAGATCGTCAAAAATGCCGCCCTGCACAATCCCGAACAGCGCCTGTTCAGCCGGATTGTCCCACGCTGCACGGCACCGTTCTGCCCAGCGGTGCGTTCTTTGGAGGGCACGCCGCATGTACTCGCGGTCGTCGGCATCCGCCAGCTCATCGAAGCACATGATGATATCCGCACCCAGGTTCTGTTGGATCGCGATGCTCTGCTCCGGTGTAAACCGGTGATAGGAACCATCCAGATGGGATTGGAAGGTCACGCCGTCATCATCGACCGTGTTGATCTCGCCCAGGCTCCATACCTGGAATCCGCCGCTGTCTGTCAGGATGGGGCCATCCCACCCCATAAAGGTGTGCAGCTTGCCCATCTCGGCGATGAGTTCATCGCCTGGACGCAGATACAGATGGTAGGTATTGGCCAGAAGCAGCGATGCGCCAATATCGTTGAGCTGGGCCGGAGTCACGCTCTTCACCGTGGCGCGTGTGCCCACCGGTGCAAATGCGGGCGTCGGGATAGGACCGTGCGGCGTACTGAAGACGCCCGCGCGGGCATCGCCGTCGCGGGCGTGGAGGCTCAATGAAAATGGAACCATGAACTACGTGAAATACTGTTCGACGATATGCTCAATCGCCTTCACAAAGGGGGCCCGTGCCCACGATGTTCTGACGGACTGCATCTTCTCCAGGTAGCTGTCGTTCAGCCGGGGGGACTGCGGCTCGATGGCATCAACCATCGTCATCAGGATGCGCGCTTCCTTGTTGGCGCGCGTCATCTCTGCCGCGTAGGAAAGATGCAGAAAGGGGTCGTACTCCTGAAAATCAGAGACGAGCCCCTGCGCCACCACACTGCGGCACCACCAGACGAGCGCGTTGGCCACGTTGTCGATATCGTACTCTGCCAGCCCCACCACCGAATACAGGCGGTACTTGCGCTTGCAGTCACGAATAGCAGCCAGCGCCACATCCATCGCTTCTTTAGGCTGCTGCTGCTGGAAGTAGATATGCGCGACCATATACGCGATCAGATCGTAGTCCGGGTACATCTTTTGGATGGACTTCCCGTACGCTATCGCGTCGTTTAGTGCACCGCTGTCGCGCAGTTTGGCGACCTCAACCAGCTCCGGGACGTACGTCTCGTCGCGGTCGTCGTAGTCTTCGTCTGCAGGAAGTGTCGTGCACATCCGGTAGAATTTGTCCGCACGGCTCATGGTGACCTCAATGATGTTCGATATAGAGCGATCTAAGCATAACACACTCCGAACACCTGAAAAAATAGAGGGATGCCGCTATACTGGCATCTATGATAGGCACCATCTCCCTTGCCGATCTTCAGGAGGCGACAGGCGGTCAGTTGTATGGCTCCGCCACCGTCGAGCGCTTCTCGGGATTCTGCTTCCAACCGGATGAAGCCCGCCCCGGTCTGATCTACGCAGCGGTCCGCGATGCTGACGGCGATGCCCAGCGTGGCATGGCAGCGGCCCTTGCTGCCGGTGCCTCCGGGCTGATCTGTGATGAACCGCCCGCCAACGACGCGCCCCGCGCGACCGTGCTGCTCGTCGGCGATGTGATTGCTGCGGTAGGTCGCTGGGCATCCTATCTGCTGCGCCAAAGCGATATCACGCTGGTGGGCATGGCCGGTCCCGCGGACACAGGCCTGACCCTTCACGCGCTGCTTACCGTCCTGAGCAGCCGCTACAGCACCTATGCCAACCCGGACGCCACGCGGGGCCTCGTTGGTCTGCCGATGAGTGTGCAGGGCCTGCTCGATGATACCAACATCGTTGCGGTCGATCTGACGCCGGAAAAAGCAGCAGACATCCCGGATATGTTGGCTGTAGCCAGCCCCGATGTGTTGGTGCTCACTGGCCTGGGGGGAAGGTTCAACCGGACGGTAGCCCAGCGCCTCCTTGAGGATGCATCGTTTTGCCAGGCGGTGGTGGTCAATGCCGCCCACCCTGAACTGCTCGATCTGGTCCATGCCAGCGGTGCCAATGCGTTTGCCTACGCACCGAGTCACACCGGCAGCGACCTCAACGTGGAGGCGGTGACCTACACGCTGGAGCACACCACCGCCCGCATTAGCTGGCGCGATGAACCGCCTGTCGACTTGCACCTGCCGCTTGTTGGGCCGGTGGCCTTCTCCGCAGCGTTGGCGGCATTGGTCGTTGGCCGCCTCTTCGATGTGCCAATCGCGGAAGGGTGTGAGGCTCTGCAGTATGCGCGTGTCCCGCAGGGCCGCCTGCGGCGTTTCCATGGCGCGGAAGGGCTTACACTGCTCGACTACACCTTTGACGCATCGGCAGGCAGCCTGAACGCCATCCTGGCATGGTACGCGAACCTCGATACGGGCCCCAGCCGGAAACTGCTTGTATTGGGTGCGCTCAGCGATCAGGATCCGCCATCAGTCATTGACCTCGGCCGCACTGTATCCGAGCTGGATGGCCTGATCGCCGTGGGCTCACACGCGCGGGAAGTGCTGGCTGCGGCCCGCCGGTCGGGGATGCCGCCCGGTCAGGCGGAGCTTGTCTATCGCTTTCCGGATGCCGTGACCATGCTGAATGAAATGGCCATCCCTGGCGATCTGGTGTTGGTGGCTGGCAGCCGTACGGCAGCCATGGAACGGCTTGTCGCGCACCTGCTGCGCGACGCCACCGACCGCGACTGGCTGCCCTTCCGCAGCCATACAGGGGCGGCGGTCAATGCGATGCACCGGGCAACCTCGTGGCTGGAAGTCGACCTGGACGCCATCGCCAACAACGTCACACAGCTGACCCGCCGTCTTGGCGAGCGCGGCCTGATCGCCGTGGTGGCCGCCAACGCATATGGGCACGGTGAGCTGGAAATCGCCGCAACTGCGCTCGCCAACAGTGCCCAGCTGCTGGCTGTCAACACGTTGGAAGAGGGCATCCGCCTGCGTGAAGGCGGCATCGCCGCGCCTATCCTGCTGATGGGGCATACGCCGCCCGGCCATTTCCTCCAGGCCATCGAGCACGATCTCACCGTGACCATCTACGGGCGGCCCGGTGTGCGTGCGCTGCAGGCTGCCGCCGCCCGTGCCAGAAGCCGGGTACGGGTGCATCTGCTGGTGGCCACCAGCCCCGGCGGCCTGGGCCTCACCCCCGATCAGGTCAGCCCGGCGGTGCGCGACCTTCTGCACAGCAGCTTTGTCGAAATCGAAGGGCTGTACACGCGCCTTAAGGGCGCTGACGACCCTACCCAGGCTGCCACGGGTGCGGCCCAGCGTGCACTGTTCGCCCGCCTACTGAAAGCCGTGCGCGCTGCCGGGGTGCCGATCACCTACGCGCATACGGTCGGCTCGGCAGGTTACCTGGAAAGTCCGCGTGAGAATCGCTTTAATGCTGTGCGAGCGGGTCTGCTCATCTACGGCCTGAGTCCTTCCCCCATGGTCACTGTGCCATCTACGTTCAGGCAGGCCCTCACGTGGAAGTCCACCATTGTTGCCATTTCTGAACTGAACAGCGGTGACAGTATCGGCTATGATAGAACTGTCCAGGTCTCCACAGGCACCCGTGCGGCGGTGGTCCCGGTTGGTTATGCTGACGGGCTTCGCCGCGAATGGGGCAATGTGCTGGTGCGCGGGAGACGCGCGCCGATTTTGGGGGGCATTGGCATGAATGCCATCAGTGTGGATATCAGCGCTGTTACCGAGGCGCAGACCGGCGACGAAGTCGTTCTCATCGGCAGGCAGGGTGTGGAGCGCCTGACGGTTGGGGATGTTGCCCTGCGGCTGCGCGTCAGCCCCCGGCAGGTTGCCGCCGGAATCGGCTACCATGTGCCCCGCTTCTTTCTCACCAACAAGGAGATCTGATGGACAAACACACGATTGCCCTCATCGCGCACGACGGCAAAAAGGACGAGATGATCGTCTTTTGCGAACAGTATCGCTCGATCCTCGAACGCTTCGCCCTTATCGCGACCGGAACGACCGGCGGCCTGATCCGTGACCGGGTCGGCTTGGAGATCACACCGCTGCTTTCCGGACCGGTTGGCGGTGACGTGCAGATCGCATCACGCGTGGTCGAGGGCAATGTCGCTGCCGTGATATTCTTTGTGGACCAGCTTGACAAGCATCCCCATGACCCCGACATTCAAACGCTGCTGCGCCTGTGCAATGTGCACAATATCCCGTTGGCGACCAATCCGGCCACCGCACGGCTCATTATCCACGGAGACTTCTAAACCATGCGCCTCGTCGTCACGTCTGATCTGCGCTATACACCTGAACGGCATAGTATGTTGGAGGATGTAGCGCGCTGCGTGGCGGAAGAGGAACCCGATGTCGTGGTCGTGGCGGGCAACTTTGGCGAAACGGTGCCGTACTTCGAGGCCTGCCTGGCCCTCTTCGATGACCTGCCCGCCCGCAAACTCGCACTGTTGGGCAATGAGGACCTCTGGAATCGCCTTGGCAACACGAACAGCCAGCAGCTTTGGGAAGAACGGCTGCCTCTGCTGCTGGTTCGGCACGGGTGGACCTGGTTGGAACGGCAGAATGTCATCATTGAGAATATCGGCATCGCCGGGACGACGGGCTGGTATGACTACAGCGCCCGCGACCCATCTCTCGGGTTTGACTTTGACCAATATCAGGAGCTCAAAGGCGTTGTCAACTTTGATGCCGCCTACATTGACTGGCATTGGACTGATCGTGAGTTCTCCGGTTACCTCCAACAGGATTTCTCCGCGCGGTTGGAAACCCTGCAAAACAACAACACTGTTGATGAGATCGTCGTTGTGACCCACTTCCCCTGCTTTCGTGAAAGCATCGTCGCCACCACGGATGCGCAGTGGGTCTTCGGCACGGCCTACGCCTTTAACCTGACCCTCGGGCGGATCATCGCACCCAAGAACAAGGTCACCCATGTGATCAGCGGCCACGTCCGCAGGGGCGGCACCTGGCATGTCGACTTCGGGGAGAACCACCTCAAGGCGCGGATCATCGGGCGCACGGATCGGCCTGACATCGTAACGCTTGATCTCTAACGCACTTTTCTTCAGGTTTGTCGGCCCCTATGTTACAATAGGGGTGCAGTGGGGAGAGACCTCGTAAGAGGCGCCGAAGGGGCAAGCCGCACGGTGAAACTCTCAGGCAAAAGGACCCACTGTACGTCTCCACCTCCTGGAAAGCCTCCACCGGCACCCAAGGGGCAAGCCCGTCTACCGGGTGAATCTCTCAGGTTTTGATGACAGGGGTGCATCCTCCGCTACGATCGTGGAATACAAATAAGGAGTCTACAATGGCATATAACGTACCGGACGATCTGCGTTATGCAGAGAGTGACGAATGGATCAAAGTCGAGGGCGACGAAGCTACCGTCGGCATCACTGACTATGCTCAGGATCACCTCTCTGATGTGGTCTATGTCGAACTGCCTGACGTCGGTGCGACCTTCGCAAAAGGCGAGTCCTTTGGCGTGGTCGAATCCGTTAAGGCCGCCGCGGATCTCAACATTCCCGTGGGCGGTGAGGTGATCGCCATCAATGAGGCCCTCGAAGATGAGCCGGAAAAGGTCAATGAAGCGCCCTACGAGGCATGGATGATCCGCATCAAGCTCAACGATGCTTCTGAACTCGACGCCCTGATGGACGCTGAGGCCTACACCACCTACTCGAACGACCGCGACGACTGATCACGTCCGCGTAAACCAGGAGGTTTTGTCCACAATGAGCTATCTACCCCATACCAAAGGCGACATCGCCGCCATGCTGGAGACCATCGGCGTTGGCAGTGTCGAGAACCTGTTTGAGGATGTGCCGGAAACCCACCGCTTCCCCGACCTCGACCTGCCCGCAGGCCTCTCCCAGATGGAAGCCGCCCGCATGATGGAGCGCATCGCGGATCGCAATGCGCCTGCCAGCAAGATGCCAACGTTCCTTGGCGCAGGCGCGTACAATCACTTTGTGCCCGCTGTCGTGAATCATGTCATCCTGCGCGGCGAGTTTATGTCCTCCTACACCCCGTACCAGCCTGAAGTCAGCCAGGGCACACTCCAGGCGATTTATGAATACCAGAGCATGATCGCGGCACTGACTGGCATGGAGGTTGCCAACGCCAGCCACTACGACGGTGCCACCTCGCTGGCGGAAGCCGTCAACATGGCTGAGAGCATTACGCGCGGTCGCCGCAAGAAGATCGTGCTGAGCCCGGCCATCCATCCACAGTACCGCGCCGTGGTACGTACGTACACGCAGGGCATGGGCCTGACTGTCACCGGTGATGAAACCGGCCACACCGATGACCGCGCCTCCCTCATTGCGCAGATCGATGACGATACGGCCATGGTCGCGGTCGCCTACCCGAATTTCTTCGGCCAGATCGAAAGCCCGGCGGATGTCATCGCTGCCGCCCAGAGGGCCGGTGCTGTAGCCTGTGTTGTCACCGAACCCGTCTCGCTGGGATTGCTCAAGCCGCCCGGCTGGATGGGTGCCGACATTGTGGTTGGTGAGGGTCAGGGGCTCGGTATTTCACTGAGCTACGGCGGCCCCTACCTCGGGTTCTTTGCCACCCGTGAGAAGCACGTCCGCAAGCTGGCAGGCCGTCTCGTCGGCGAGACGGTAGATGTCAATGGTGATCCGGGCTACGTGCTGACACTCGCCACACGCGAACAGCACATCCGCCGTGAAAAAGCGACCAGCAATATCTGCACCAACCAGGGCTTGATGGCCCTTGCCGCGTCCGTCTACCTAAGCGTGATGGGCAAACACGGTCTGCGCCGTGTCGCTGAACTGTGCTACCACAAAGCACACTACGCTGCCGACCAGATCGATGGACTGGCCGGGTTCTCAGTGGACCGGTCCCAACCGTTCTTCAACGAGTTTGCCGTGACGCTGCCCCGTCCAGCGGCTGAGGTGAACACTCATCTGGCCGACCGTGGCATCATTGGTGGCTACGATCTCTCGCAGGACTATCCCGAGCGTGAAAACCAGATGCTGATCGCTGTGACGGAGGTGAACACCCGCCAGGAAATCGACGATCTCGTGAGTGCTTTGTCGGAGGTATCCGCATGACTGAACCACTGATCTATGAATTGGGTTCGCCCGGTCGCAGAGGCATCGCTATGCCCGATCCCGATGTGCCGCTGGCCGATCTGCCCGCGGACCTCGTCCGTGACGATCTTGACCTGCCGCAAGTCAGCGAGCTGGATGTAGTCCGGCACTATACACATCTTTCTCATCTGAACTTCGGCATCGACAACAACTTCTATCCGCTCGGCTCATGCACCATGAAGTACAACCCCAAGCTGAATGAAGACATCGCCCGGCTGCCGGGCTTCGCTGGCCTGCATCCCGCCCAGCCTGCCGCAATGACCCAAGGCGCGCTTGAAGTGGTCCACACCGTGCAGGAATGGCTGGCTGAGCTGGCTGGCTTTGAGGCGGTCTCGCTTCAACCGGCGGCGGGCGCGCAGGGCGAATTCGCCGGCATTCTGATGATCCGCAAGTATCACCATGACCGCGGCGACACCAAGCGTACCAAGGTCCTTATCCCGGACTCCGCCCACGGGACCAATCCCGCTACGGTCGTGATGGCCGGGCTGGATGTGGTTGAACTGCCCTCCGATGAACGCGGCAACGTCGATCTGGATGCCCTGCGCGAAGCGTGCGATGACACCGTCGCAGGTCTGATGATCACCAACCCGAACACGTTGGGCCTTTTTGAGGAACACATCGTGGAGGTGGTCGAGCTGATACATGGCTGCGGGGGCCTTGTCTATGGGGATGGCGCCAACTTCAATGCGCTGCTCGGCATTGTGCGCCCCGGTGACCTGGGCTTCGATGTGATGCACTACAATTTGCACAAGACCTTCAGCACGCCGCACGGCGGTGGCGGCCCCGGTGCGGGTGCCGTTGGCGTCAGCGAGCGGCTGGTCCCGTACCTGCCCGGGCCGATGGCGGCCATCGTCGACGAGGATGATGACGGCCGCCCGATCTACGGTCTGCATACGCCAGAAAAGACGATTGGCCGCATGAAGGCCTTCCAGGGCAATTTCGGTATGCATGTCCGGGCGCTGGCCTATATGTTGGTCTACGGCAGGGAGGGCCTGCGCCAGGTCAGTGAGATGGCCGTGCTCAACGCCAACTACCTGATGGCGCGTCTGCGCGACACCTATCACGTTGCCTTTGACCGCATCTGCATGCATGAGTTCGTGATCGAGGGCAAGGTGGAAGGCTCCGATGTGCGCGCCTTGGATATCTCCAAGCGTCTCATCGATTTCGGCTTCCACCCGCCCACAAACTACTTCCCACTGATCGTGCATGAGGCGCTCATGATCGAGCCGACCGAGACGGAGAGCCGAGAGACCCTCGATGCCTTCGCCGATGTCATGATCCAGATCGCTCATGAAGCCGTCGAGCAGCCTGAGCTGCTGCACAACGCACCGCATACCGCGCCCGTGGCCCGGCTTGACGAGGTCCGCGCGGCACGCAATCTGATGCTGTGCTGCCGTCCTATTCCGGCACCGGAAGTCTACGTGCAGCCGCAGGCCAGCGCGACCTAGCCACATTGTCCCACCGGCAGGGGGACGCATGCTCCCCCTGCCGCCCCTCATCAGGAAAGGATCCACTGCCATGACCGATACCTACTACATCACCCCGGTACCGGAAGCGGGCGTCTTTGTGCGCAGCGGGCCCGGCACCGAACACGATAAGATCGCCTCCGTTTTCCCCGGCGATCTGCTCCTCACGGCACCGGACAACCAGTCTCAGATCGGGCAGCAAGGTGCCTGGATTGCCATCTACTACCCGGATGGGATCCGCGGCTACCAGCTAGGTTACCTGGCCGCATGGCTCGTTGAGGAGCTTGACTCCGAACAGCCGCTGCTCGTGCGCACGATAGAGTCTAAGGCGCAGCGGCTCAGGTCCGGGCCCGGTACCCAGCACCCGGCTGCCGGTTTTCTCTTCCCTGAGGAACAGTGCCAGGTTGTGGGCGATCCGGTCACGATGCGTGCCCGCCTCGGCACGGCAGGCGAATGGCTGGAGCTCACCACCCCGGATGGCACACGCGGCTTTGCGGCAGCCTGGCGCCTGGTGGAAGTGGGGCGCAAGCCGCGCCCGACCCTCCCAGACTTGCCCGCCGATGAACCTGACGACGACGAAGAACCCGTGCCCGTCGCTGACCCGGTCAAAGAGGAGCCCAGCGAGGAACGTAGAGCGACCCATGCGGTCTTTCCGCATGGGCACGCACTGGTCGGCCTGCACGGCCCCGCTGACCCGGGCGCCTGGCCGTGGGATGAAGATGCACCCTATGAGATCATCACGCGGGCGGGCATCAAAGCCGTGAAGGTGCACGCCTGGGGCGATATCGACCACCGCGCGGTGGATCGCCTGAAGGAGGCTGGTGTGACGTTCATCATGGCCCGGCTGTTCGGCAAGTTCAACGAACCGCGCACCCCGGAGGATTTCCTTGCCGAGAGCGCTGATGCCACCCGCCGCCTGTTCGATGCCGGTGTCCGCTACTTCGAGATCCACAACGAACCCAACCTGCACCACGCAGGCGGCCCGGAAGGCATGTGGGTCGCGTGGCAGAACGGGCGCGAATTCGGCGAGTTCTTCCTGCGGTGCGTGGAGCTCATGAAGGCCGAATACGGCGATGAGATTCTCTGCGGGTGGCCGGGCATCTCGCCGGGGCCGCAGGCGTCGATCAATCCCGGGGAGCCCCCCGTGCGCTATGACTCGGCGACCTTCCTTGATGAGGCCGAGGCCGCTATCCGGCAGGCGGACTTTGTCTGCATGCACACCTACTGGGGTGCCGATGGCACGACCTATGACCTCTCCATCGAAAAGGTGCGCGCCTACTGCGAGCGCTTCCCTGAGCAGGTGATCATGGTCTCGGAGTTCAGCAACACTGCCCCATGGGTCGACAAGGCGACTAAGGCCCGCGAATACGTTGATTTCTACCGGGCCGCCGCCGAATCCCTGCCGAGCAACTGCGGGGCGTTGTTCTCGTATATCATGCAGGCCTCATCCGGCTTTGAACACGAGATCTGGCGTGACACAGCCATTCCGGCGATTGTTGGCCAGCGCTGAGGAAGCGAAGGACCCGACGCTGTTTGGCGTCGGGTCCCGTTGTGGGCAGTACAGGACTCGAACCTGTGGCCTCTTCTTTGTAAGAGAAGCGCTCTAACCAACTGAGCTAACCGCCCCAATCCACAGCGCAGATTATAGCGCGATGCCTGCCGCCGTCAAATGCGCGGCAGCACCACCCCCTGCTGATCCTGGTATTTGCCCTTGCGATCCGCATAGCTGATATCGGGCGGTTCGTCCCCCTCAAAGAACAGCACCTGCGCGATGCCCTCGTTGGCATACACACGGGCGGGTAGGGGGGTCATATTGCCGATCTCCAACGTGATGGTGCCGGTCCATTCGGCTTCCAGCACGGTCGTTGGGATCAGTACCCCGGCGCGTATATACGTCGATTTGCACAGCACCAGTGCCGAGACGTTGCGCGGCATCCGGATAGTCTCCACAGACTCGGCCAACACGAACGAATTCGGCGGGATGATGCACACATCGCCCGCAAAATCGACATAGGCTTCCGGCGTGAAGTTCTTCGGATCTACGATCGTCGAGTGCACATTGGTGAAGATCTTGAACTGCCGTCCCACCCGGATATCGTAGCCATAGCTGGAAAGCCCGTACGAGATCACATCATCACGGACCTGCCCGTCCACAAACGGATCGATCATGCCGTGTTCTTGTGCCATCCTCCGGATCCAGCGATCTGCTTTCAGGCCCATTACATGCGCTCCGGCGCGCTCATGCCCATCAGGTCCAGCACGCGGCGCAGCACCACCTGAGCCGCCGCGTAGAGCTTCAGACGGGCCTTGGTAAGCGCCTCAGGCACTTCGGTGTGAATGGCGCGCACCTCGTCATAAACGGGGTGGAATGTCGCCGCGAGGTCTTCCTGTGCCCAGTATGCCAGCCGGTGAGGTTCCAGCTCATCAGCCGCCAGCTGGATGATCTCCGGCAGTTCGACCAACTTGCGGATGAGACGCAGCTCCTGCGGATCGGTGAGCAGTGCCACATCGCCGGCGCTGTGATCCAGGCCGCGGTCGGCTGCCTCCCGTGCGATCCCGGCGCAGCGCACATGCGCATTCTGGATGTAGAAGACCGGATTCTCATTCGTTTGCTGTGTGGCCGCATCCACATCGATTGTCATGTGCGTGTTCGGATTGTGAGCCAGCGTGAAGTACCGGACGACATCCACCGCGAACGACTCGGTCGTGTGCTCCAGCAGCATATCGAGCAGATCGTCGAGCGCCAGATACTCGCCGCTGCGTGTCGACCCGCGGATCACCTCGCCGCCCTGCACAACCTTGAGAAACTGGTGGATAACATGCTGGAGCCGCTCCTGATCGTAGCCAAGAGCGCCCATCGTGGCTTTAACGTCCTTGGCCTCCTCAATGTGATCGGCGCCCAGCACGTTGAGCATCAGGTCAAAGCCGCGCTCGAATTTGTCCACATGATAGGCAAAATCGGGGAGACGATAGGTGGGTGTGCCATCCGAGCGCACGATGATCACGTCCTGCACGGTATCACGCAGGTCCATCATCCGCATACAGACGGCCTCGCCCTTATCGGCATCAGGTGGTGGGGCCTGATCGCTGTCTTCCCGGCGAGGCTGCACGGCCTTGTAGGTCAGGTTGCGCTGCTCCAGCATCGCCAGCACATCCCATACAGCTTGCTCGTAGAGCGTATCCTCGTTGAAAAAGGTATCGTGCTCGATGTTGATCCGTGCCAGGGATGCTTTCTGCCAGCCTGAGATCACCTGCTCACCGTACGCCCGGAACGGCTCAAGATCAGCACTATCCACGAGGGAGTCGCCCCTCGCCTCGATCAAGGAGGATGCGATCTCGGCGATGTAGTCGCCTTGGTAACCTGCCTCCGGGAACTCCGCCGCGTGGCCTAGCTGCTGCAAATAGCGCGCGCGGATGCTCGCGGCGAGGTTCTCCATCTGCTTGCCGCCGTTGTTGTAATAATACTCCATCTCGACGGTGTACCCCTGCGCACGCAGCAGACGCGCCAGTGCATCGCCGATGACGCCGCCGCGGATGCGGCCCAGATGGATCGGTCCGGTTGGGTTGGCGCTCACGCACTCCACCTGTGCCCGCTTGCCGGAGTGTGTCTCTGACTGCGCGGCCTGCTCGCCCTCTGCCAGAATCACATCGACCTGTGCGCGCAGCCAGTCTTCTGAGAGGCGCACGTTGATAAACCCACCCGCCAGCTCAACCGAACCGATCAGCTCGCTCGCCGGAAAGTGGTTGGTGATCACCTCGGCGATCTGTGGTGGGGCCATCTTTGCCAGGCGTGCCAGCTGCATAGCGACCGGTGTGGCGTAGTCACCGTGTTCTTCGTTTTTTGGGCGCGTGACCGGTATCGGGTCCGGGACAGCGAACGCGGGCAGATCGCCTGCACCCTGCGCGGCCTCGATTGCCGTGCGTACCAGCGCTGCTATCTGCGCGGAAATATGGATCAATCGTCTCTCCCCTCTGTAAGATCAGCGCCGGATTGTATCACAGATCGCGGAACACGACCGGGCTGCTCAGGCTGCCGATCCCCTCGATCGTCACGGTGACGGTGTCCCCATCTGCAAGCGGCGATACGCCGGCAGGCGTGCCCGTCAGGATGAGATCGCCCGGCTCCAACGTGATCGCCCGTGAGATAAACGCGATCAGCCGGCGCACCGGGAAGAGCATCAGACCGGTGCGTGCCTCCTGCCTGGGGATCCCGTTGACCTCACACGTGATCGCGACATTATCCGCATCGAGATCGGTCTCGATCCACGGACCCACCGGGCAGAACGTGTCGTAGCCCTTAGCGCGCCACCATTGCTTGTCTCCATTCTGGAAGTCCCGGTCCGTTACGTCATTGGCGCAGGTATACCCGAACACGTGCTCCAGTGCATCCGCCTCACTGATGAACCGCCCGCGCCGCCCGATCACGGCGGCCAGTTCCGCTTCGTGTTCCACACGGCCCATCTCCGGCAGCAGTTCGATAGGCGCACCCGGCCCGATGACGGAACTCGGTGGCTTATAGAATACCAGTGGTTCGGGCAGTGCTTCGCGACCCATCTCCTCGATGTGTGCCGCGTAGTTGCGCCCCACGCAGATGACCTTGCCCGGCACCACCGGGCTGAGCAGGGTCACTGCTTCCAGCGCGCCGGCTGCCGGTCCGCGTTCAAAGTCACCTTGCAGGGGGCTGCCCGTCATACCGAACACCGTGCCATCCTCGATCAGGCCGTACTGCGGCCCTGTATCACCGTCAAACCGGCAGATCCTCATCTAGTCCTCCATGCTCATGCGCAGATAATAAGGCAGCATGCTCGCCTCTTCCCAGGGCGCGAACATGCCGGGCAGCACCCTATCGTAAAGGTACAACGCCCCGTGCAGACCGGCCAATTGCGCTGCCAGATCGTACAGATCGCGCAGCTCCGGCAGGGGTGCGAAGTCGCTCCAGGGGCGCAAGTACGCCTCGATAAGCCGCTGCCTGTCAACCCCCGGCAGCTCACGGTGGATCTCCGCCATAAAGAACGGCAGGCTGAAGAACGGATGCGTGATGCTGCTGTCCGACCAGTCGAAGAAGATCACGTCGTCATCGTGGATCATCACGTTGCCGCTGTGGAAGTCGCCATGGTCCAGGGTGAGCGGCAGCGGACCGGCGAACAGATCGGCCAGGGCAGCCTGCCGGACACCCAGGCTGTTCTGCAGATCGGTGATCTCATCATCGCTCAAGCCCACAGCACCTGTTTGCAGCGCATCCCGATCCAGGACGAGCGCGCCCAAGCCATCGTGGATGGCGCGTTCACCACGCAGCGGCACACCCAGATTAGCCAGCAGGTCCAGCCGCTCGGCCAGTTTGATCTGCAGTCCGGCGTAGGCACATAAAGCATCCTCCCAGATGGCGGGATCAGTGCAGGTGAACAGCACCCTTCCGCCGAAATCGGCCTGCAGCAGCCACCGCCGCACCGGGTCGGCGGCCAGCGGTTTGGGGCAGTGCTGCGGAAATAAGGCGTGCAGCGAGTTGCTCAGCCGGACCTCGTGCGCAAACATCGGCGGTACCGCCTTGAAGTAATGCATGCCGCGGTTGGTATCCACCGCCAGCACGCAGCTTCGCTGCCACGCACGCTGCTGCGTGATCGGGCTGAAGGCCGCGAGATCGTTTTCCAGCAGGGCCTCCTCGATCCAGGCCTCCGCACTGTCGAACCACTCCGGACGGTACCAGTGGGGTTCGCTGGGATTGCGCTGGGTTTGGTTCTCCCAGGCCAGCCACGCGGCGATTAGATCGGCATCCGGCAGGGGATCGACGTCCAGCGGTTGGGTCCACGTATATCCGCGGGGTGGTCGCCATGTAGACGTTCGCAGGGTGAGCACATATGCCGCCAGATCCTCATCCAACACGCTGAGGCAGCGCAGCGTTGCCACGTGATCGCCCAGCGCTGCGTTGATCCAGCTGACATCCTGCCAGTAGGCGGCTGCTTGCGTGGTCACCCGTGGCAGGCGGCCCTGCTGCGTGAGCACGCGGGTGGTTTCCGGGTTGGGCAGGATGAGGATCGCCTCACGCGGCATGGTCAGTACTCGATGATGGGGCCTGTCCGGATGGTGTCACAGTGAGCGCACCGCAGATCGTCTCCCTCGCGGAGCATGCCGGTGCGGCTGCAGCACGGGCATTGTAACACATCCTCCACACGATGGGAGGGTTTTGGCTGGCTCCCGGGCTTCAGCGCCCAGACCAGATCATAGTCCACCTGCCAGGGAAAGATCCGGACTTCGGCCAGGCCTGCGCCGGTGAGCATCCGCTCAAAGCCTGCCTTGCTGTGGACCTTGCCGGGCATCATCGCCGCGCCGGCACCCCGCCGCCGCGATGTGATCACCAGCCCGCCGGGGCGCAGTACGCGCACCGCTTCAGCTATCTGAGCCGCGGGCGATGGCGTGAACTCCAGCATTTCAACCAGGATGATCGCATCAAAAGCGCCATCGGGGAACGGCAGATTGTCGCCCGTCTTGCGCATGAGGGTCACGCGTGGCTCGTACACGCGGAGCTTCTCCCACGCTTTTTCCAACATTGGCGCAGACGGGTCGATCCCCAGCGCGTGGCCTTGGAAATCCGGCTGCTGCATGACTGCCGCGATCACGCGACCCGTGCCGGTGCCTACATCCAGGATCAACGGCGTGCCCACATGCCCCAGCATGGTGGCCACCGGCCTGCCGAGTATCAGATCTTCGGCCTGCGGATCGTACCCCTTGATGGAGTCGTAGCGGGGTGCCACCCGGTCATACAACAGGGTAACCATCCCCTGACCCAGATAGACGCCTTCGGCGAGCACCAGCTGCCAGTAAAGCAGCCCTCCAAGAGCGGCAAGGCTCACACCGATCACGACCAGGGTCACAGGATGTTCTCGTCGCGCAGCCAGGCCTCCGACCGGCGGAAGGCTTCCTCCGGATCGACACGCGGCTTCCACCCAAGCACCCGTTTGGCCTTCTCATTGCTGATCCGGCCGGTGCCGCGCATCTGATCGACCACGTTGCGATAGTTGTAGGCGGGCAGAAACGGATCCGCGACCAGCGCCCCGGCTGCGACGATCCAGCCCGGGATCCGCAGTGCCCGTGACGTATCTGCCATACGCATATACGCGCCCAGAAATTCGCTGAGTGTGGCCGGTGCATCGTCGACTGCGTTGAAGGTCTCACCAGAGGCATCCGGGTGGACGGCAGCCAAGAACAGCATATCGATCAGGTTGTCTACGTACACCGGATACGCGGAGCCCCGCCCGCCATCAATGAGTGGGATGCGCCCCTCTTTGGCCCATTTGGCCGGGCGTTTGGTCCACGGCAGCGATCCGGGTCCGTAGACCATGCCGGGCCGCACAATCACGATCTCGCCCGGCGCATCCCTCAGCGCCTCCTCGGAGCGGATCTTGCTGTCACCATACGGGTCACCATAGGGCGCGACGGGAGTGCGCTCGTCAACATCCGTGTCCCTTTGGAAGCCATACACCATAATGCTGCTCACGTAGACCAGGCGCGCGTCGTGTGCTGCACAGTGCTCGGCCAGGGCCCGTGTGGCCTCCACATTGACTCGCTGGTAGTTGGCAAAGGGCCGACCGCGCAGCCACGCTGCCAGGTGCATCACGACGTCGATGTCATGGTCACGCAGAACAGCCCCTATACGCTCATGGTCGGTGATGTCACCGCGCACCACCGTGATCCCGGCCTCGCGCAGCGTGTCGCCCTTGCCGGGTGTGCGTTCCAGCGCGATGGGATGCGTACCGGATTGCACCAACCGCCGGACGACATGCCCGCCGATGAATCCGGTTGCTCCCGTGACAAATACTGTTTGCCCTGCCAGCTGCTCGATCATGGTGGCCTCCCGACATGTGTGATGGGGTGGCAGCGAGTGTAAAGTGCCCATCACGACATGTCAAGGTGTGCGGTGCGCCCAAACTTGGTATCATCCCCTGACTTGCACACGACACAAGGCACAGTGCATGGCGTTGAAAAAACTGATGTGGGTCGCGCTGGCTGTGATGTCCTTCACAGCCTGTGGCACGCAGACTCCCCAACCGACACAAACACCGGTTGTTGAGATCATTCCGGGCGACACACCGCCAATCGCGACGGTGGAAAGTCTGCCGGAACCGACCGCCAACGTGGACGAGGAGTCCATTTTCCCGACTCCCTTCATCTGTGAGGCCGGCGTGGTCGAGCAGCCGTTTGAGAACGGGCGCATGTTTTGGGTGGGGCGTTCCACGCTGGAACGCTGCAAGACCGAACACAGCTTCATCCCGGGAACGGGACAGGTGTGGGTTGCGCTCTTTGATGAATCCGGGACAGAGGGCGAATGGCTGATCTTCGTTGACAGTTGGGACAGCGATCTCGAACCGGCCTCCGACCCGGCGTTTACGCCACCCTCTGAAGATCTGCTGCAGCCGGAACGCGGATTCGGCAAGGTGTGGCGCACACGCCTTACCGAGGACCAGCGCGAGCAGCTCGGGTGGGCGACCGCGCCCGAATTCCCGCACATAACAACGTACCGCTATGATGCCGGTGGGTTTGTCAACGATGAGGGCGACTACGTGGTGCGCCCCGGCCAGCATACCCTGACCTCATTGGGCGGCGAGATGTTCTTCTTCGACGAGCAGGACCAAACCTTCGACTACATTCCGGCTGACTGAAGCCCAAATGCGCCGCGCAGAACGCCCGCCACATCGGCCAAATCCCGGACGGCGGCCGCGGCTTCAGCGTGGTCAGCACCGATGATCAGCAGGGGCACGGGGTTGTGGGTATGGGTGCGCTCCTCAATCGCCTCGATGTTGCCATGGTCGCTGGTGATAAGCACCATATCCCGCGCAGTGTCCCACTCATCGAGGATACCCGCCACCGCTGCATCTAATTTCTCCAGCAGGGCGACCGCTTCTTCAAGTGTGCCCCGGTGCCCGATGTAGTCGGTCAGCCATTGGTCAAAAAACGTGAAGTCGTTCTCTTTGGCCAGCATGGCCATCCGGCGACCCGCCTCGCGTGGGCTCAGGGTGAGCGGCTCATCGTGGCCCATCTTGTCACGCCACAGCGCATAGGCCGCATCGTTGGCCGCTACATGCCGGAACCACATCTCGCCGGTGAAGTCAACCGAGAGGGCCTGTCCCTCGTAAAAGGCCGTGCCATCGCGCATGGCAATCCCTGCCTGCCGCAGCCCGTATTGGTTGGAGGAAAGCAGCATCTTTCCGCTTTCCAGCCGCTCGAAAAAGCCGGAGGGATAGGCGTTCAGGAGGGCACCTGTGCGTCCGCTGCCTGTGATATCCGCGATGCTGTTGTGCTCGTCAAGGATAGCCCGGATTGCGTCGGTGGGTTTGGGGCCGTAATGGCCGCCGGTCGCCGCGGGCACGTTTACACCGGAGAGCAGGGTGGCCTGCCCGGTTGCGCTCTGCGGACGCCCCTCAACACCGAGGGTCGCATCGATTGGGCGGAAGCTTGCTGTCTCGCCGGTATGAGGTTCTGCGCCAAAAAGCCACGGCTGCCCACCGGCCAACGCGGTCAGGGTGGGCAACTTCGCGTGTGCAAATGGATTCTGCTCCGCCGGGCCGAGCCCAACGCCATCCAAAAAGAGAAAAAAGACGCGCACTCAGGCTTGTTCGAGTTCGTAGAGGACACGCGCCCGGTCGAGGATAAACGTGCTGTCGCGCAGTTTGTTGCCCTGCGCATCGAAGTACACGAAGGTCGGTGTGTAGACCACATCGTATTCTTCGACCAGCGACCGCCCCGGTTCCTCGTCAATACTCAGCCGGATAATCTGAAGGCGGTCGCCGGCCTCGTTTTCCAGCTGGTCCACGACGGGCTTCACCGCCAAACAACCCACACAGTACTGTGAGAAAAACTGCACAATGGTCGGCTTGCCCGACTCCGCGATGTTCTGCTTGAAGCGTTCAACCGTGTCCTGACCTTCCGTCTGCGTTGAGCGCAGCAGCAGCCAGACACCACCCGCTGCCACCAGTATCCCCGTAAGGACGCCGATATCCAACAGCGATGTGCCATCCTGCGCCAGCAAAAAAGCGGATGCAAGCAGCACGAAGCCGATCATAACGGGATAGAAACGGTGGTTGAAAACACGTATCAGGATAGACATTCTGCCTCCCCATGTGTTGACCACAAGTCGACTTTGCACCGTGATCAACGCTGTTTCCTACGTATTGTGTAGAAGAATATAGCGATCCGCCCCCGAGAATTCGACCGGCGTCAGATGCTCCGGCCCGAATAAATGCAGTTCTAATGCTTCGTTAAGAAACCAGTTCCGGACACGCTGCGCCTCTGCCCATGAGTAGCAGGTAATCGCCAGCACACCGTGCGCAAGCAGGCTGCGGACCGCTGCATCAAACGCGCCGACCCATGTCGCCCATAGACGGTGCACGTCCGGGTGGCGGATGATCGCCACCTGAGCCGGGGGTAGGGGGGCGGCAGCCGCTCGGGTAACGACCCGAAAGCGCTCCGGCGTGTGCCGTGCGAGCTGCGCAGCGGCGCGCGGATCAGGCTCGAACAGGGTGAAGACCGCGCCCGGAAAGTGAGCCCCATAGGCCACCAGCGGATCGGTCACGCCCGGACCGATCACAGTGACGGCAGACGCGGCTCGATAAGCTGCCAGCGCCGCAAGCAGCCTGTCGCTCACGCAGGGGATTTTGCTGGCTTCAGGAAGCTGTTGATCACGCCCAGCGGAATATCGCGTATCTCGCGGATCCCCAAAAGCAGCGCCGTTGTGAAGTACACCAGCACACCCGCTGTGCCCCCGACCGCAATTAGCACCAGATCGCCCGGCTGAAGCAGCGCATCCACGCCGAGGATGACACCGGCCATCAGGCCCGCAGCGAACGTGGCTTTGGCTGCATCCAACACGATCTGCCCTGCGTTGACGCCCTGCCACCGGATGGAGAGAATGGTCAGCCCGATGAGTGCTTCAACACCGACCGCCACGCCGTTGGCCAGCGCAGGCCCCGCGTGGGAGATTCTCGCTGGATCGGTCAGCCAGACCGCCAATCCGATGTTGAGTGCCGTCGTGAACACCGACACATACAGCGGCGTATAGGTGTCCTTTTGGGCGGCAAATGCCCGCACGACGACCTCCAACATCGACTGTGACAGCAGTGCCACCGTATAGAACTGCAGTGCATAATAGACGAGCTGCGTGCTCTGCGCGGTGAACTCGCCGCGCTCAAACAGGACACGGATGATGGGCTCACCCAACACGATCAATCCGACTGCCGCCGGGATAGCCAGCGTCAGGATGGCACGCAGCGCCCCGCTGAGGGCTTCGCGCTGCGCTGCCAGATCCTTTTTGGCCGCGAGTTCCGCCATCGTTGGGAAGATCACGATGCCGATTGACGTTCCGATGAGAGTCCAGGGCATGTTCATCAGCGTGAACGCGAAGCTGAGAGCGGTCACCCGGCCCTCTCCCAATTCGGAGGTCAGATTAGTGCCGATCCAACTGATGCTCGCACGGGCCAACAGCAGGTCGATCACACGCGGTGCCATCAGGATCAAAACGGCTCGCAGGGTTTCATCCCCAAAATCCAGGACCGGTTTCCAACGGACATCATAGCGCAGCACCACCGGTACCTGAATGGCGAAGTGCATGGCGGAACCAAGCAGTGCACCGATGGCCACCCCGTAAATGCCCATGCTCGGGCCAAGCAGCAGAGTGCCCGCAATAATCCCCAGGCTGTACATGGAGGGCAGCAGCGCCGGCACGATGAAATGCTTGTGCGCATAGAGGGTCGCGGTCAGGATGCTGCTGACGGCAAAGATCGCGTTGGAGAACAACAGGATGCGCATCAGCTGTGCAGTCAGCTGCTGTGTGGCTGGCTCGAAGCCCACGCCCACCCCCAGCCGGCCCGCAACCAACCCCGGGGCGAACAGCCCGGCCAGCACCGCTACAACCGCAAACGCGAGGAAAACCAGATTGGCGACCTGGCTCAGCAGTCGGTTGGAGTCACCCTCCTTTTCACCGGTGATCAGCTCCGTGTAGATGGGGATGAACGCGAATGACAGAGCCCCACCCGAGAGCATCGTGTAGAGCAGCTCCGGGATGATGTTTGCCGCGAAGAAGGCATCCGTCTCCGCTGTCGTGCCAAAGGCCGAGGCGATCACCTGTTGGCGCACCAGCCCGATGATGATGGCCGCGCCCCAACCCGCCATGATGATCAGGGTGGAGCGCGCAACACTGTTGGTACGTTCCATGCCTGCCACGTCAGTTGCTCAGCTGCTGGAGGGCCTGTGCCGCCGGTTCGTAACTCGGATTGATGTTCAGCGCCCGGTTCAACGAGGTCCGCGCCTGCCGCGTCTGACCCTGCGCCAGGTACGTCAGGCCGACGTAGTAGTGACCCTCTTCCGAGTCTGGATAGTATGCGATGGTTGCTTCGGCCAGGGTCACCAGGTCGGAATAGCGCTGTGTCTGGTAGTACGCCTCATACAGCTCGAACCGGTACCAGTACATTCGCCACGGTAGGATGCGCTCGCGCGCCACGTCAAACGCGACCTCCGCCCCTTGGTAGTTCTCCAGCTCGGTCAGCACCGCGCCGAGGTTGTACCAGGCGAATGCATCATCATACGTATCGACTTCTTCATTGGCCCGGACCAGCGCCCGCTCATACATCGTCTGGTTGTCCATGTCCGGCCCGATAATCGCAGCCACGTCAGCTGAGTCGCCCGGATTATAGACAACGACATAGGTCCGGTTAAAGTGCCGCCACAGCTCATCGAACCGGTTGAAGTCCCACACCTGATCCGGGCCAAAGTACGAGTCATGTGCGTAGAACTCGCGGTCCCCGGCTGAAAAACCGTAGAGCAGCATGTAATGGCCCATCCAGTCTTTCTCCGGTTCCTCATCGAAGCCGCGTTCCACCAGCACCGGATACCCGGCGCTCAGCAGCCGCTGCATCAGCTCAAGATCGCCGTTGATGCGGTAGAACGCGCCGTATCCGGCCTGCCGCGCATAAGCGACCAGTTCGTCCGGGCGCACGTTGCGGTCGTCATCTGCCGGCTTGATCTGCTCCGCAATGTCGTTTTGCGTGTCCTCGCTGCCGAAGTAGCTGAGCATCGTGGCCAGTGTCGCCGGTCCGCAGCGGTTCCAACCTTGGTACTCGTGCCGGAACCCGCTGAGGAACTGCCCCTCACTGATAGGGTAGGGGGTGCCCGTGGCGGTCGGTTCCGGGGTCTGTGTCGGCTGCTCGATGATGGTCTCTTCAGGTGCCTGGTCGTCATTGGCTGCGCTGGCAGGCAGTGTGGCTGTGGCGTTTTCCAGACCGGCCAGCAGATCGAGGATCTCATCCTCGCTGACAGCGGCGGTGGGCAGGGCTTCCACGCCGCTGCTGTCAAAGATGATGTCCTGCACGAACTGCGGCGCATAAGCAACCACATAACGATCAGGCAGGACGGCGCGCGCGAAACGTGCGAACCACAACGGTGATGTCAGCAGGAAGGCCAGCAGCACGCCGACCACACTGCCTGCAGCGATCCAGACGATGGGTTTTCTCTGTTTGCGGACCATACCCGTATTACTCCTCACCCAGCGCATCCAGCGCGAGCTGTGCATCTTCGTAATTGGGGTTGAACGCCAGCGCGCGTGACAGCTGCGTTCGAGCCCCATCGAGGTCACCTTCAGCGGCCAGGGCCAGCCCCATATAGTAGTGGGCTTCTTCCGTCTGACGACGCAGCAGAACGGCCTCCGCAATCGTGATGACCTCCTGGGTGGCCCCCACCTGCAGATAGGCCTCGTACATCTCAAACTGATACCAGGGGAAGCGCTCCGGCAGGCCTAGGCGGCGTGCCTCCGTAAAGGCCGATACCGCATCGGCGTACTGCCCCAGACCCGTCAGGCTGGCCCCGAGATTGTACCAGGCGTACGGGTCTTCCCGGTTGATGAGCAGTTCACTCTGGGCGCGCAGCTTGGCGGCCTCATACATCGCTTCGTCGCTCAGCGACTCCTCCAGCCCGTTGCGCCGCAGATCGGCCAGGATGATCGACTCGACAGCCGCACGCTGCTCCGGGCGGTGGAAAATCAGCACCTTGCGGTTGAACTGCCGCCAGTACTGGTCGATTTCAGCGTAAGGATAGAACCAGTTCGGTCGGCGGTAGGTGTCCATAGCGATGAACCCCTCAGGCGAGTACCCAACGAGTGTCAGATAGTGGGAGGTCCACCCGATGGTATCCGGCTCTGGATTGTAGCCCGTTTCGATCATCACCGGGTATTCCGCGTCAATGAAGCGCTGCATCATCTCGCGCGTGCCATTCACCCGGATGGTCGTCTCATAGCCGAGTGTGGCCGCATAGTTCGCCATCTCGTCAGGCCGCACATTCGGATCGCTGCCTGTCGGTTTGAGAAAGGCGGCGGCCTCATCCTCCGTAAAGCTCTCACCCCAGTAGCTCAGCAGCGTTTTGAGCGAGGCAGGTCCGCAGTTGTTGATGCCCTGCTGTTCCCAGTCGAAGCCTGTTAGCAGAGCCTGCACGGTGGTCAGGTCGGACGCATTCTCGATATCCGCTGCCCGCGGATCGACCGGCAGCGCGGCAGCAGGTGTCACCGTAGGAGTCGGTGCAATGGCCACCGGTGTCGGCTGCACATAGTCATCCGGATAGGCATCCGGATTGTTAAGGATATCCGGGTCAACCGTGGGAGTCGGTGATGGCGTTTGCGTCGGCGTGATGACCAGCAGCGACTCGGCATCCACAGCGGCTGCGGCAGCCGGGGTCGGTACTTGTGCTTGGGGGTCGAACCCAAGCATCACCGGCTGGAGCCGCGCCGGAGCATAGGCCATGATGTATCCGTCCGGGACAACCTGCCCCAGCAGCCGCAGCCACAGCGGGCCTGTGACTACGATCAGCAGGACAACGACCGCCGCGGCGATCACCCGTACGGCCGGGTTGATCTGTCTGCGGTTCATTGAGCCGTATGAGCGCAGCCGTGTCGCCGAGCGGTCGGGCCGGCTGCGGCCTCGGTTGAAGCGGCGTCTGCGCTTATCCAAACGTCTGTCGATCATCTTCTCATGTCGCTTAAACATAGATCACCGGTGGGTCGGTTTGCGGATCGGGGTGACTATACCCGAGTCGCTATCTACCTGCCATTCTACTGGAGTTGGCCCGCAGCGTATAGGCTTTCAGCCCTATAAGTGGGCAAACGTATGCTTTCCGTAGTGCTTCAATATGACAAACCTCTATTGACAATATGTTTGGCTTTCCTATAGGATAGGGAAACCTTCTCCGCACGTTCTTGTGCCCGGTCACACGCGATTCTGCCTAAAAGAACTGACCGGGGTTGGCTGTAAGGTCAACCGACTGCTCCCTGTAAAGGGGCCAATCAAATCACATTCCTCTGGAGGCTGTTCACATTATGAAAGTCTATAACCCTACTCAACTTCGCAACGTCGCTCTGATTGCACACCAGAGCGCGGGCAAAACGACATTGGCTGAGGCCATGCTCTTCAGCACGGGGGCCATCTCCCGCATGGGGGATATTGCACAGGGCTCCACCGTGTCTGACTATGACGAAGAAGAGCAGCGGCGCGGCCTGTCCCTGCACACATCGATGGTACCCGTTGAAGCAGACGGGGTGAAGATCAACCTGCTTGACACACCAGGCTACACTGACTTCCAGGGTGAGGTCAAAAACGCCATTCGCGTGAGCGACCTTGCCCTGGTAGTGATTGACGCATCAACGGGTGTACAGGTGGGTACGGAAGTCTACTGGGGTTTCGCCTCGGAACTCGACATCCCCAAGATGGTTGTGTTCAATAAAATGAACCGCGACAGTGCCCGCACCGCGGAGCAACTCCTCAGTGAGCTGGCTGGGATCTTCGACGAGCGCTTTGTCGCCCTGAACCTGCCACTTGGGCGCAAAGAAGAATTCAACGGTGTGATCGACCTGTTGGGCATGCAGACGCTCAGCGGTATGGATGCCACACGGGGTGATATTCCCGCCGAGGTCGCCGAGGAAGCCGAAGCCTACCGTCTGACCTTGATGGAAGCTGCCGCTGAGGCCAACGACGATCTGCTTGAAAAGTACTTCGACGCGGGTGAACTCAGTGACGATGAGATCTGCCAGGGCGTACGCGCCGGGATCAAAAACGGGACGCTAATCCCCGTGGTCTTCACTGCCGCTGATGAGGCCATCGGTGTCAAATCCCTCACGGGCATTATCAAGGATCTGGCGCCCATGCCCACCGAGCGCACGTTTACGACGGAGGGCGACCTGGAAACAATCCAAGGTGGGGACGGTCCGCTGACGGTATACGTGTTCAAGACCAGTGTGGATCCGTACGTCGGCAGCCTGACCTATTTCCGTGTTATTTCGGGCACGCTGGAAGCCGACAACCGGTATCACAACCACACGAAGGACGAAGAGGAACGCTTTGGCACGGTCTATGTCATGCGCGGCAATGAGCAGATCGGTGTCGATACACTCAACGCAGGGGATATCGGTGCGGTGGCCAAACTGAACGTCACGACACCCGGCGACACGCTCGGGGAAAAGGGTGTCGACATTAAACTGCCGCCGCTTGACTTCCCGCAGCCGATTTACGCTGTGGCCGTGACACCCGCCACTCAGGCTGACTCAGCCAAGATGGGGCCGATCCTCACGCGCCTATGTGACGAGGACCAGACCCTGCAGTGGCGTCAGGACCCGGTGACGAATGAGGCCGTGCTGGAGGGTATGGGCGACGTACATATTGATGTCGCCATCCGCCGCGCGGCACATCTTGGCGTCGGTCTGGAAACCGCCCTGCCGAAAGTTCCTTATCGTGAGACGGTCAGCCGGACGGGAACCGCCCGCTACCGCCATAAGAAGCAGTCCGGCGGTGCCGGGCAGTTTGGCGAAGTTCAGCTGCGGGTGGAGCCGCGGCAGCGCGGCGAAGGCTTCGAGTTCGACTCGGAGATCTTCGGCGGTGCCATTTCGCACACGTTTATTCCCTCGATTGAAAAGGGGATCAAGCAGGTGATGCAGGAGGGAGTCATTGCTGGCTACCCGGTCGTCGACGTGAAAGCCGTCGTCTTTGACGGCAAGGAGCACCCGGTTGACTCCAAAGACATCGCCTTCCAAATTGCCGGGCGTGAGGCATTCAAGCTGGCCGTGCAGGAAGCCAAACCGGTCCTGCTGGAGCCCATCATGCGGATGCGCGTGACGGTCCCAGAGATGGATATGGGCAGTGTGCTCAGCGATCTCTCGTCACGACGGGGGCAGGTGGAAGGGACCGATATCACCGGTGGCAAAGCGATCGTCACCGCCCTGATACCGTTAGCAAACATCCAGCGCTACAGTAACGATCTGCGCTCCTTCACGCAGGGACGCGGCGTCTACACGCTGGAGATGTCACACTACGCGGCAGTGCCGTCCAATGTCGCACAGGAGATCATTGACAGCATACAGCGCGACTCGGCTGCGTAGCGGGAAGCACTAAGACAAAAACCAGGGCGGTCATGTGACCGTCCTGGTTTGTTTAGCCATAATGTGCGGGTGGATTTAGTATCCGCCCGGCAGACGACTGCGCAGCTTGAGCAGGGTTTGCAGGAACTTCTGGCGGGCACTTGGGCTTTTCATGCTCATCACGCCCGCTTCGTAATTCGCCAGACCGCCGGTGCGGTTCCCCTGGTTGAACTGGAGCAGACCGAGGGCCATCAGCACCTCGCCCTTCTTGTCATCGGAACCGGCCTGGCCCAGCAGATCGGCGGCCTGCTTGTATGTCTCGACGGCCTTGTCGTAGTCATCCTGCTTGCTGTACACCAAAGCCAGGTTGCCCAAGGCCTGACCCTGCCGGTCCAGATCCTCGGCTTCTGCGAAGGTCTGCGCCGCCTTGGTCAGGGCATCAGCCGCCTCTTCAAGCCGGCCTTCTTCCCGGTGCAGCACACCAATGTTGTTGAGCATCTCTGCTGCGTTGGTCAGGTCATCTGCTGCCATAAAGGCACTGTGTGCCTTCTGGAAGTGGTCAAGTGCTTCGGCATACAGGCCATCCTGAAACAGCCGCAGCCCTTCATCCTTCAGTGATTCAGCTTCTGCCATTGTTGCGCCTCCGCTTCGCTGGATTCATACGAGGATCATTTTAACACACGACCGGCCCGCTTTCAGTCTTTGTCTGGTTCCTTTAGGGTTTTGATAACCACCTCAGTAGGTGATCTCCAGAATGCTCTCAGCAATGGTGCGCAGACGGTCCACGTTCATCTCGCTCATTTTGTATGCCAGGTCGATGTAGCTGCGGTTGATCGGCTTCAGGATGAACTCGCGCAGCTCTGCAGGCAGCTCTGCAAAGGCATCGAATTCCTCCTGTGTGCGCAGCCACTGCCCGATCTGCCCGTGCCCCTCCACAAGGTCCTTCAGATTGGCGCGCAGGGCTCGGGTTACCATCTGCAGTTCGTTGATCGGTAGAGAAGCCTGTCCACGCTCCACGGCCGCCAACTGCCGGACTTCATGGCCGGTTTGCTCGGCAACATCTTCCAGAGATAGGCCGACGCGCTCGCGCAGCTGACGCATCCGCACACCGATGATCCGCTGGCGCAGCATCAGCAGTTCGGCCACCCGGTCGAACACCTCATCCTCGCCGCGCTTGGCTGCCAGCGTATCGGCACCCCAGAAGTGCTCAATGGGCACATTGAAGAAATAGGCCAGTACTTCCAACTGCGGGAGCGAGGGGGCCTGCTGCCCGAATTCAAAGGCCTTATAGTCATCCTCGGAAATGGAGAGGATCTGTGCCGCTTCTTTGGTTGATCGCCCCGCGGCCTGCCGCGCGTCGCGCAGCAGCACACCCAAAATGCGGTTCTTGATCAACAGCTTTTCATCGATTGCCATATCCGCTGCCTTCCAAATGCTTGTTATCGCTTCAAGGATACCATAATTCTAGCACATTGCCCGCGTTCCCTGCCGCGAGCACCAGATCGCCGGACGCAAGCCGGACCGCGTGCACATTGGTGATGACGCGGTCAGCCGTCTCCACGGACCATACCACCTCACCTTCGCCCTCCTCAACCACGATCCCGGCGAGCTGGCTGCGCTGCTGGTCAGGCATGACGATCTCTATGCGGCCATCGCCATCGAAGTCCCCGGCGGCTGCCATATCCAGGTTGCGAGTTTGGATCACATGCGAGGTGTAGTTGAGCACAAAGCCGCTGCCCACCAATGAATCGCCTTGCAATGTGAAGAAGCCAACCTGTCCACCGATGTGCGGTGTGCGCACTTCTACCAGAGCGGGCTGTTCGTCGAAGGTCGCCACGGCAAGCTGGTGCCGCCACCGGAACCCCTGCCCGATGACCGGGCCGCGCGCCAACACGGAGCCATCCTCCCGGTAAACGACCACCCCCGCACCCTGTGCATCGTTGGCCTCTGTGACGATGATCTCACGGGTGCCATCCTTGTCGAAGTCGGCCCAGAGCGGCGCGATCCCTTCAATCACGGTGCCCTGAGTCTCAACGGTCAGCAGCGGCGCGAGATCACCTGACCCGCTGTCGACGAGTGTGAAGCCGCCCGCCTCGACTGCGTCGCCGAGCACATTGTGCCGGTATGCCTCTGTCGGGCCGGTGAGCAGCAGCAAGCGCTCCTGTTCGTCAACGAGGATCCGGGCATCCGGCAGGGCGTTTACCGCCAGCCGGTCGACTTCGCTGCCAGCCGCGTCAAACCGGACCAGTTCGCCACCCTGGCTGATGCCCGCGAAGCCATCCCCAACGGGCACCGGATGAGTCAATGGCGAAAGGCCCGGCAGCACCACAATCTCCGCCTGGTTGCCGCTCACGCGCAGGAGCGGCGGCTGACCGGGCTGCACCCGGTCCACGTTTAGAGCAGCCGGCTCGATGTTCTCACCTGCCACGCGGAAGGCCTCCACCCGCCCATCCGTGAGGACAACCGCCCACAGGCTGCCTTCGCCCTGTGGAGCGCCCACAATCCACTCAGCTTGTCCACCCAAAGGGATTTCCAGCCGGTTGGCACCCGGCATGCCCCCCCGTCCGTCCATGATGCGGTTGCCGTCCAACCGAAGGTAGGTCAACCCATAGACTGGCTCCTCAGCCGGTGGGCGTGGGGTAGGGGGCATGGTGGCGGTCTCCTGCGGGATGGTTGTTGGTGCAGGTGCTGCGATCGGCTCGTCTGTGGCCTGCGGTGCTGTCGTCTGGCAGCTGGCCAGCAGTAGCAGTGCCAACGCGAAAACGCGGCGCATATCCGGTACCCTCTCTTTGCTGCGAACACTCCGCGTAAGGATACCGCAAAACTCGGCTTCTGTAGTCACAAAGGCCGACTCATATCATATAAAGGAGAGAAGCATCCATGCACTACGATCTGATTGCGATAGGTGCAGGTACCGCCGGTCTGACCGTGGCTGATGTGGGACCGCGGCTGGGGCTAAAGACCGCCATCATTGAGAAGAACAAGGTCGGCGGCGACTGTACATGGTATGGCTGTGTGCCGAGTAAATCGCTGCTGAAGATCGCCCGCATTGCCCATTCTGCGCGCACCGCGGGTGACTATGGCGTGCACGTCAGCGCACCAGAAGTCGATATGGCCCGCGTCCGCGAATACATCCACACGGCGATCGGCGATATCCACGCGCATGAAACGCCGGACAAGATCCGCGAAAAAGGCACCGACGTGATCGAGGGAACGGCCCGCTTCCTTGACCCGCATACGCTGGATGTGGACGGCCAGACGATCACCGCCGGCCATGTGGTATTGGCCACAGGGGCCAGCCCGTTTGTGCCGCCCATCACCGGCCTTGATAGCGTCCCCTTCCACACCAACCACACCATCTTTGACAATGAACGCCTGCCTGACCACCTCATGATCATCGGGGCCGGGCCGATCGGGTGCGAACTGGGGCAGGCCTACCGTCGTCTGGGAGCAGATGTCACGCTGGTGGATGTGAACTTCATGGGCAGCAATGATGCCGACGCCACAGCTGTGATGCAGCAGGTCTTTGAGCGCGAAGGGATCCGCGTTGTGGATGGTCTGGTTGAGCATGCCAGCATGCAGGGTGAGGACATCGTGCTGCGTACCAACAGTGGCCACGAACTGCGCGGTGATATGCTTCTCGTTGCAGCGGGACGCCGCCCTAACGTGGAGGGGCTCGGCCTGGATGCTGCTGGTGTCGCCTATACGCCGCAAGGCATCACGGTCGACAAACGCCTCAAGACGACCGCCGGGCACATTTACGCGGCAGGGGACTGTGTCGGGCCGCCGTACTTCACACACTATGCGGGCTGGCAGGCTTTTCAGGCGCTGCGCAACATGTTCATCCCCCTCAAGGCACCCGGTCATCTCGCCCATGTGCCCCATGTGACCTTCACCGATCCGGAGGTGGCGCAGGCGGGCCTCACCGAGAGCGAAGCACGCGAGCAGTACGGCGACGACATCGTTGTGGCCACGGTACACAATGACGAGGTGGACCGTCTGGTTGCTGAAGATGACCGTTCGGGCTTCATCAAGGTGATCCACCGGCCTAACGGAACTATCCTGGGCGCGACAATTGTCGGCGACCGCGCGGGTGATGCGATCATGGAATTCATCATGGCGATGGATCACAACATCAAACTTGACGGTCTCCCTGAGTCCATCCACCCGTATCCAACAACGGCCTCAGGAATCCAGCTGCTCGCGGCTGAGTTCACCGCGGAGAAGGTTATGGGTGGGCTGATCGGCACCGTTGTACGCACCCTGATCGGCAGCTGACCTTGCTGCGATCCGGGTTTAGGTGTACAAATAGGTTAAAGATGGGTTTGTAGCGTCTGTTTGGTGGTATGCTTGGTGTACAGTTCAACTAGCATGTAAGGCTGTCTTGTGGTCACGAAACCCCTCAATCCATCCCGCGAACCGCTGGACGATGGCGATTCCGACGGCTGGGAAGAAACACTCCCACCGGTTGAAGATACGCGGCCGTCACCGCCGCCGCCTGATGTCACGCCTGAACGCGCGGGTCCGGCATGGCGCGTGCTGTTCCACCTGAGCTCAGGCAGCAAGGCCAGCACGGTCGGGTTGGATATCTGGCGTGTCACGGTGCTGGGGCGCAGCGACGCACAAAGCGCCTTCCGCCCCGATCTCGACTACACACCCTATGGCGCAGTGCGATATGGGGTTTCCCGCCGCCACTCCCTCATCCGCCCGGGCGAGAACAACCTGTACATCATTGACCAGCACAGCACCAACGGCACATGGGTCAACGGCCAACGGCTTGCCCCTGGCCGTGATTATCCCCTGACCGATGGGGATGTCATTGAATTGGGGGCCCTGCGCATGACGCTGCGCATTGTGCAGTCACCGGTCGATGGGGCCAGCCCCTCCACGCGGCAGCAGGCACCGGACGACGATCCCTTTGAAGGGCGGCGTTTCCGCTTCCGGCGCTGATCACTCACTGGGTACAGAATAGCCGACTCCCGGCACGGTGACGATGAACACCGGCTTGCGGTGGTCGGCTTCGAGCTTCTGGCGCAAGCGCGAAATGTTCACGCGCAGGATGGCCAGATCGTTCTTGTACTCCTCACCCCACACCTGTGTCAGCAGGTTGGCATGCAGCATGACCTCCCCCGCGTGGTTGACCAGCACACGCAGCAGATCGTATTCGGTGGGCGTCAGGTGGATCTCCTCATCGCTGACCGTCACCCGCCGCCGTTTGAAGTCGATGTGCAGATTGTGTAGGGAGAAAGTCGAGAGGTCATCAGGCTGCGGTGACCACTCCACGCGGCGCAGCACCGCCTGGATGCGCGCCTCCAACTCGGCTGCCCCGAAGGGCTTGGTCAGGTAGTCGTCGGCACCCAGCTCCAACCCCCGGACCTTGTCCGCTTCACCATCACGCGCGGTGAGGATCACGACGGGCACCGTGCTGTACGTCCGGATGTGCTTGAGCACATCCAGCCCATCGATATCGGGCAGGCCCAGGTCCAGGATGATCAGGTCCGGGCGGTTGGCCTCGTACACTTCGATAGCCTGCATGCCGTTTTCCGCCTGCAAAATCGTATAGCCTGACAGCTCGAGCGTGGTGTTCAAAAACCTGATGATCTTGGGCTCGTCGTCAACAATCAGAATGGTTCTGCTCATGGGTCCGTTTCTCGTATGCTTGGTATTGTGAAGTAAAAGGTCGATCCTTCGCCCGGCGTGCTCTCCAGCCAGATTTTGCCGTTGTGTGCATCTATAAGGCCCCGGCAGATGGACAGCCCCAGGCCAAAGCCGTGTCGACCGCTGTCACCGCTTTGCATCACTTGGAAAAACCGGTCGAAGATCAGCACCTGCTTTTCGGGCTCAATGCCCTTGCCGCGATCCGCGACAGCTACTTCGGTCATCGCCTCGCGCCGGCGCACACACACCGTGACCGGCGTGCCGTCCTCGGAGTACTTGACCGCGTTGTCGAGGAGATTGTTCATCACCTGTTCGATGCGTCGCGCATCGCCCAGGCACAACGGAACATCGTCGTCCACATGCACAATGTCGATGGCCTGCCGCCCGGTCCGGATGCGGGCTGCGCTCACAGTATCGTTGACTACCTCCACCAGATTGAAGGGATTCGGATCGATCTGAAGCACGCCGCCCTCGATCCGGGACATATCCAACAGATTGCTGATCAATTCGGTGAGCTTGTCGGTCTCTTCCTCGATGTCTGTCAGATGCTCCTTGAGCACCTCCACGGACAGCCGCTCATGGTGCGCCCGGATCAGCGAGGCATTGCCTTTGATGGTCGCCAGCGGGGTGCGCAGCTCATGGGATACGGTTGACAACAGCATGGACTTCACCCGGTCGGCTTCTTGTGCACGCTCCAATGCGACCGAGAGTTCTTCTACCGCGCGATTGAGCTGCCGTGTGCGCGCCTCAACTTTGCGCTCCAGCTCCTGCGCATACTGCGAGACCTTCTCGTACAGCTGCGCGTTGTCGATAGCCAGCGCGATTTGATAGCAGAGGGTCACCAGGAGATTCTGCTCGTCGATAGTGAGTGTTCGCTTCTCCGACCCGCCGATCAGCAGGACGCCCAGCAGCCTGCCTGCGGCGGTCACCAGCGGTGTTGCCACCTGGAACGGTGCAATAATGCCGATCGCCGGATCCGCTCCGGCGGTCCGTGTGGTCTGTCGTTCTTTCGTGCTGGCCGTCTTGCCGATGATGCCTTCACCCATGGCAACGGTGATCGCTTCGCGCAGGGTCTCCTCGCTCAACCCGACGTAGCTAACCATCGTCAGGGACTCGCTGCGGTCATCGGACATGTAGATGGCACCCTGCGGCAGGTTCATCGTTGCGGAAACTTCCTTCAAGGAGATGTTCAGCACTTCCTGCAGATCTAGGGTGCGTGTGATCGTGCTGGCCACCAGGTTGAGGGTTGCGAGGTTGGCGGCGCGTTCCTGCTCGATCTCCAGCGATTCGAAGTAGCTGCGGCTCAGCCTGTTGATCGATGCGATCAGGCTGCCGAGCGCGTCGCTGCTTTCCTCATGTAGATCCACGCGCAGGTCACCGCGCGCGATCTGCTCTTCAACCAGGGCACTCACCCGCCGGATTCGTTCGTTATAGAGGCTCTGAAACAGCACCCCGAAGGAGACGACCAGCATTGTTAGCAAAATGATACACGCGAGTGTGAAGAGTGCGATGGTTTGCAGGGCGATCACGCCGTCTGGAACAGCCAACAGCCGCTGCCTGACGAGCACCACCGCACCCATCAACACAGCGAATTCAAGCACGATCACGCCAATCAACAGTGCTCGTGGGGAGAACAGATCCGTATCGACCCGTAGTCGCTTACCAGCATCCATATGCTCAGTGTACTTGGGTTGAGTAGGTCAGACAAGCGTGCTACAATGCCGGGCGATTGTCAGGAAGGATGCCGTGAAAGATCTACGAAGCAAATTAATCATCGGCGGGCTTGTCGGCTTGGCCGTGATCATCGGCCTGCTTATTTACGCCAACCTGCGTGAGGTCGGTGCATACGCGGCCCGCTTTCCGTTGGTGTTCATTGGGCCGATCCTGCTGCTAACCCTGTTCAACTACGTTGGCCGCTGGCTTAAGTGGCAATACTATCTATCCCTGATCGGTGTGACAAACATCTCGCCCTTTGACAGTGCCGTGCTGTGGGTATCCGGCTTTTGCCTGGCGATCACACCGGGCAAAGTCGGCGAGTTTCTCAAGGCGGCGGTTCTTCGTAACATGACCGGCACCCCTGTGGAACGCAGTGCTCCGGTTGTGCTCGCGGAACGACTGACCGACGGCCTGGCGATGTTTGTGCTGGCCGCAATTGGCTTCGGCGGCATTCTGTTGACAGCAGGCCAAAATGAAGCAGTCTATCGCTATGTGCCCGCGTATTTCATCACGTTGGCGATTATCGCGGCAGGTGTCGTGGCCATACAGATCCGTCCCCTGGCAGAATGGGGTCTTGGCGTCGCTGAGAAGCTGCCCCTCATTGGCAAATACAGCGCGATATTCCGCGAACTCTACGAAAGCACCAACATCCTGCTCAAGCCGGTCCCCATCCTGTTTGCGGTGGCCCTCGGCGTGGTCAGTTGGTCCGGCGAGGCGGTGGGATTCTTCCTCATTTTGTGGGGCATGGGCTTGGAACCAACCTGGCTGCTCCTGTGGCAGGCGGTTTTCATCCTCGCCATAGCGACCATCGTCGGCGCGATCAGCGGTCTGCCCGGCGGCTTGGGTGCGGCTGAAGTGACGGTCATCGGCATGATCCAACTGCTCGTCATCAACGATGCGGGCTTTGCAGGTACCGCATCGATATTTGTCCGTATATCCACACTGTGGTTTGCGGTTGTTCTCGGTCTTTTCACGGCCTTTGTGTTCCGGCATAAGCTGTTCCCCGCCCGCGCCGATCAACTGTGGCGATTAGAATTAGACGATGAAAGCGCAACACTGAGGTGACTATGGCTGCACCGCAATGGGTTATTGAACTGCATTCGCACACACATTATTCGCATGACAGCCTCACACGTCTTGAGGACCTGCACGCGATCGTGCAGACACACAATATCGACAAGCTCGCCATCACCGACCACAACGTGGTCGATGCGGCGCTGGAACTCGCCCGCCTCTATCCCATTTGGGTGATCCCGGGCGTTGAGGTCATGACCACCGAGGGCGAACTGCTCGGCTGGTACATCAAGGGTGAGGTACCGGTGGGCCGCTCGCCTGAAGAGACGATTGCCGCCCTGCGCGAACAGGGCGCGCTCATAGGCGTTGCGCATCCGTTCGACCGCTACCGCAGGGGCGCCTGGAAGCCCGAAGTCCTGGCACGCATCGTGGATCAGGTGGACGTGATCGAGGTGTTCAATGCCCGCTGTTTGCGCGATGAGGACAACGCTAAGGCCCTCGCTTTTGCCCGCGAACAAAACAAGCTGATGGCCGCGGGCAGCGATGCGCATACCCGTCGCGAATACGGCCGCGGCCTCATGAACCTGCCCCCGTTTTCCAACAATGCTGAGGGGCTTCGCCGCGCGCTGCAAAGCGCCACATTCGAAGGGCAGCGTAGCAGTTGGGATGTACACATCAGCTCGACCTATGCCAAGTGGGTCAAGCGCTTCGTACCGAGTTTACGCCCGAAACGTTGAGGAGACTCCTTCGTCATGCTGATCCTCGTCGCCACTCTGGCCGGTATCATCCCGATGGTGATCTATGCCTGGTTTCTCTATCTGATCGACCGCCACGAGCGCGAACCCCTGCTGCTCGTGGTGCTTGTTTTTCTGTGGGGGTTTGTGCCCGCAGCCCTGTTGTCATTGATCAGCCAGCTCGTGTTCAGTGTGCCGTTTCTGTTTATTGACGGCAGTGGCGCCCTGGCGCAGACAGTCGGTGCGGTTGTGCTGGCTCCCATCACGGAAGAGATCTTCAAGGGTGTGGCGGTCGCCCTGATCTTCCTGTTCGTCCGCAGCGAGTTCGACAGCGTGCTTGACGGAATCGTCTACGGTGCGATGGTCGGGTTCGGCTTTGCCGCCGTGGAAAACATATTGTACTTCTCAACCACAGATGTCGACCTGGGCACCTTGGTCCTGCTGCGGGCCGTCCTTTTTGGCCTGAACCATGCTTTCTACACCAGCCTGATCGGGATTGGCTTCGGGGTGGCGAAGTTCGCCCGCACCCCGTTGGTTCGCTGGGGTGCCCCCGCCGCCGGGCTGCTGGGCGCGATGTTGGTGCACGCGTTCCATAACGGCACCCTCGTGCTGACGGGGGCCGTGCCCGTTCTCTTCCTGCTGACCATCGTCGGAGACTACCTCGGCATCCTGATCGTTTTCGTCACGATACTCGTCGTCCTTCGCAAAGAACGCACCTGGATCGTGACACAGCTTGAGGAAGAGATTGCTGCCGAGGTGCTCAGCCAGCAGCAGTACCAGATCATCGCGAGCCCCACCCAACGCATGCTGAGCCGCACCGCTGCACTGTTCAACGGGGGGCCGCGCCGGTGGATCGTCACGGGGCGTTATTACGCCGCGCTGGTGGATTTGGCCTACAAGAAGCACGCACACGCGCGTGTGGGCGGCGACCCGCAGCAGATCGCTGCCCTGCGCGAACGGGCTGCTGCTTTCGGTGCTGAGCTCGCATGACGCCGGAGCTGTCGGTTGTCATTGTCAATCTCAACACGCGCGGCCTGCTGTCTGAATGTCTGGCCAGTGTCTACCAGACGGAACGCGCTGTTGAAGTATGGGTGGTGGACAACGGCTCAACCGATGGCAGCGTGGCCATGGTCCAAAGCCAATTCCCGCAAGTTCGCCTGATTGCCAACACTGACAACCGTGGATTCAGCACAGCGAACAACCAGGCCATTGAGCGCGCCACAGGCCGGCATATCCTGCTGCTCAACTCGGATACTGTTGTGCTGGATGATGCGCTCGCTGTGATGATCGACGCTCTCGATGCCCACGGCGGCGTGATTGGCCCCCTGCTGTTAAACCCGGATCGCAGCGTACAGCCCTCCTACGGGTCGTTTCCCTCCCTATGGACGGAGTTTCTCTTCCAATCGTTTCTGTTCAAGGTTGTGCCGGTGCCTTTTCCGCTGGGCAGGCGGATCCATCCGCTGCAAGGCGCGGCATACCGCCGCCACCACACTGTTGGCTGGATCACCGGTGCGGCGCTGGCAGCACCTCGATCCGTGTTCGAGCAAACCGGGCCGCTCGATGAGTCGATCTTCATGTATGGTGAGGATGTGGATTGGTGCTGGCGTGCGCAAAAGTGCGGCGCAGAGGTTCACCATCTGCCGCAAGCTCGCATTGTGCATATCAAGGGCGGCAGCACCAACCGGAACTACGCCCGGTGGATCAGCAGCTACACGCAGGCCTCGCTGCGCTTTTTCGCGCGGTACCGGTCGGGTGGTGCCCTGCGTGCTGCCGGGCTGATCACCGCAGGCGGTGCCCTTCTGCGGCTGCTTCTATGGTCGATGGCTGCCGTGGTGCCGTCCCGCCGTCAGGAGGCCGCATCACGCCGGGAGGGATACGCGCAGGCGCTCCAACTCAGCATGCGTGCCCTACGCGGCCAATTCACCTGACGGCCTTCACACGGTACAGGCGCGGAGTCCATTCCAGCAGGCCCTGCCTGTTGGTTTGCGCCTGAAGGTTTTCCTCCAGATCGCTGAACAGCAGATCCCGCACCTCTGGGGCCATCGCCGCGATCTCGCGTTGGCGGGTCGGCCAGACCACCTTGAACGCGATAAACGCCTCCACCGAAAGCGGGACAACCGGTTCCACCAGCGCCGACTCCGTGACTTCAAAGCCGACATCCTCCAACAGATCGCGCAGGTCGTCGAAGGTCTCCAGGGCATCCCACGGCATCGGCTGGTCCAACTGTTCCCGCTGGCGAGCCAGGTCGGGCGGCGGATCGTCCACAGAGTAGGCCAGCACGGTTTCGCTGAGCAGGGCGCTGAGCGGTTCTTGCAGGCCCCACTCCTGTAGGCACAGCATGCCGCCGGGGCGCAGTACCCGCCGCGCCTCCGGCAGTGACCGCGCCGGATCCGTACTGTTAAACGCGAAGGCGGCCACCACTCTGTCGAAGGCGGCGGGTGCAAACGGCAGGCTCTCAGCATCACCGAGCACAAGGCCGGGCGTGCCGCGACGTTGTGCCGCGTGCACCATGCCCACCGAAAAGTCCACAGCTGTGACGCGATCGGTTATACACGCCACCTCATGCGCTGCCAGCCCGGTTCCGGTGCACAGATCAAGCACGTGGTGGCCGGGTGCGATTTCTGCTTCCCTGACCAGCGCGGCGGCCAGCGGACCGTACGCGTTCTCAATAGCAGCATAGCTGGCAGCGACATCATCGTAGTAGGCTCGCATATCGCGCTCAGCGGGTGCCACCGCGTACCTCTTGGAGTTCGGCTGATGTGTACACAATCCGGAACGACTCGCTGTAGATCACCACGCTGTCATACTCATTCGGATCGTTGCCCTCCGGGATCTGGTAGAACTGCGGGCCGGATGTTGCCTGCAGCGGGCCGAGGTTCAGGTGCTGCGGCTGGAGGGCCTCCGTGGCGGTGCGCGGTTCCGGGTTGGCCGACAGCAATAAAATCAGATCCGGGCCTGCGCTGACGCTGAAGTCGTCCTCCAGAAACAGCACATAGCGGTCGGCTTCCCCCAGTTTGAAGATGTCGACAAAGCCGTCGCCGCGGTGCTGCTCGTCGATCACCGTAAACGACCCGGCCAGAATGGGTGCTGGCTCATCGCCGATTGCCACGGCGGCTGGGTCCATCAAGGAGCGTAGAAACTCGTACACCGGGTCCGGGGTAGGGGTAGGCGTACCGAAGGGATTCGGCGTGGCGGTCGGGCCTGTGTCCGCCACACCGGCTTCTTCAGTGGTCGCTGCCTCTTCGCCTTCGTCATCATCGATGAACGGGGCCAGCCACAGATTGCTGGTTGCAACACAGGCGATCAGCAGAATGAGGATGCCAACGGCAATCCAACGCTGTGTGTTCATGGTGTCTATTATAGCGGGCGATCAGCATACATTCAGGCGTGTCTCCGCTACCAGCTGGGCGACCACAGCGCGCAGGGCCTCGTCCTCTGTCGCACCGTCGGCAAGAGCACGTTCGTACGCCCTGATCTGCCGGTCGGCACTGCTGCCTTCCCGGGCGATGACCCGCGCGTACTCGACCCACTTACGGCTCCCCAGCTCATCAACAACATCGTCGACAAACCCGATCAACTCCTCCACCAAATGCAGAAAGGGGACTTCCGTCTGTTTGCCCAGGTCGATCAACTCGCCGGATACACCGTAGCGCACGGCGCGCCACTTGTTCTCGTCGATCAGGTCACGCGGGTAGATACGCCACTGTTGGTTGTTCTGGCGCAGCTTGATCAGTTTGGCTGTGATCGCCTGCACAAGCGCCGCGATGCAAACCGCTTCATCAACGGTAGTTGCGATATCGGCGATACGGATTTCCAGCGTATCGAATTTAGGGTGGGGGCGCAGATCCCACCACAGGCGGGTTGCATCGCCACTCTCTTTGGATTTGCCCAGTGACCCGATCCTGCTCAGTGTCTTGATGAAGTCCTCGTATTCCGCCCAGGAGCCAAAACGCATCGGCAGGCCGGTGCGCGGCATGGCCCTAAACACGATGCTTCGGTAGCTCTTGAGGCCCGTCTGCTCGCCCATCCAAAACGGCGAACTGGTGGACAGCGCCAGGATATGCGGCAGAAAATACCGGATCTGGTTCATGATGGTGATCATCAGCTCCCGCTGCGGCGGTGAATCGCCGAAGCCGACGTGCACATGCATGCCGAAGATCAGGAGGTTGCGGATAACGTGCTGCATATCCTGCGCGAATTCCACATAGCGTTCCTGATCGGTGATCACCTGTTCGGACCAGCGTGAAAACGGATGGGTTCCGGCTGCCGCGATATGCACGCCTGCCCCATCCGCCAGGTTGATGATATCCCGCCGTAGGCGGCACACCTCATCGTAGAGCTCGGTGGCATTGCGGCAGACACGGGTGCCCATCTCGATCTGTGACTGCATGAACTCCGGTTTAATATCGCCGGCATCCACCTGGATTTTGCCGCGCTCCAAGAATTCCTGGATGTAAGCGGTAAGTTCGCCCGTCTCTGGATCGATGATCTGGTATTCTTCCTCAATACCGAGTGTCAGTGGAGCTGTCAACATGGTGTCCTCCCTGCGCAAGCTGCGCACGCTCTTGGGGTGTTAATTCCCGCAGCGGCAGTCGAACTGCCGCTGATCCTGCCAGGTGTTTGATGGCCGCTATGCGCGGCAGGCCGTCCAGCGTGCTGAGCCGGTCGTTGAGGGCTTGCTGGGCCTGTTCGGCCTCCTGACCGCTGTGGTGCGCATCGTAGACGGCCCGCAATGAGGCAGCGAACAGGTTGGCGGCACCGGTGATGGCTCCCGCCCCGCCTGCTTCAAGTGTGCGCAGGAGCAGGCGGTCATCGCCGACGAAGACAATCAGTCCCCGCTCGATCAGCGCAGACGCTCGTTCCCAACTGCCGCTGCTGTCTTTGATGCCTGCGATCTGCCCGAAGGAGTCCTGCAGCCGTGCAATAAGCGCCAGGTCGAGGTGGACCTGCGTGACTTTCGGATTGTGGTACAGCAGCAGCGGGGCGTCGGTGGGCACGGCCTGTTGTATAATCGCCTTATATGTGGCGAACAGATCAATATCGCGAGGGAAGAAAAACGGCGGGAGCACCACAGCCGCTGTGCAGCCTGTCTCGTAAGCCGCGCGCGTCAACGTGATGGTGTCGTTCAGGCTGACTGCACCGGTTCCGGCCAGCAGAGTCAGCCCCGGATTGTGCTCAACCGCTGTTTTGAATACGGTGATGCGTTCCTCTACGGTCAGTGATGGGCCCTCACCGGTGGTGCCGCACAGCAGCACGCCATGGCAGCCGCGTGCATGCAGCCGGTGCAAGTGTGTGATAAGGCCATCCCGATCTAGCGCGCCGTCCGCGTGAAAGGGTGTAATTGATGCAGCGAATAGTCCCTGTAGTGTATCTATCATCTATGTTACAATCCGCCCGAGAGGGGTGAGCCCATGTCGCATATCATTCTATACATAGAGGATGAAAACGCAATTGTCGAGCTGGTGCAGGATGTACTGCGTCACCCTGATATCGATCTCCAATTTGCGTTTTCCGCCGCGGAAGGCCTCAAGAAGGCCCGTACCGGTCACCCTGATCTTATCCTGTTAGACGTGATGATGCCCGGGCGCAGCGGTTGGAGCGTTTGGGAAGAGCTGCGCGGCGAGGATGACTTCAAGCACATTCCGATCATCATGCTGACTGGGCAGCTGCACCGCTACCGTGTGATGAAAGAGTTCGCGAAGAGCGATATCGATGCCTATATTACCAAACCGTTTGACGCACGTGTGGTCCGTGATGAAATCCAGAAGATGCTCGCTGTGACCTTCTGGGACGCACGCACCGGCAAGCCACTGCCGGTTCAGCGGGACAAAAAGGCGTGACCACCTATCATGTGGACCGCCTGCACGGCGGCGTGCGTCTGGCGATACTTGGCGCGTTCTTCGTGGGTTTCTACATCGGTGCGTGGCTCGTCATCCCAAACCTGCTGCCCGCGCTTCGCCTTGAGGCGTCTACTTACCTGATGCCGGGTTTGCTGGGCGGCATCATTTTTGCCATGGTGTTCTCATGGCTCGCCGAGCAGATCCTGCCGCGGGTATGGCCCAGCCGCCGCCGGCTTGTCGTTACCGGCGATGCCATCAAGCTGCAAGAAGGCGACGAACTCCAGGCCATCCTGGATCGCAGCGAACGCCTGACCATCTTCTCATGGAGCTTCCCAATCGAGACACGGCGTGCTGCTGTCCCCCGCGGATGGTACTGTCTGGCGGTGCGCATCGCACAGGGGCGGCGCTTCATCAGCCCGTACACCTTCATGCCGCCCGATGCCCTTGAGGACTTCCCACAGATCCGATCCTTTACCGAGTTGATCTCGGAGAAGGAAGCGAAGAAGCCCGGCAACGAGCACCTGCTCGATATCTTCGGCGAACAGGGCCATCTGCGCGCCGCCGAAAGTGACCGCTGGCGGGATGGCGTTGAGATGAGCCGGGAGGATTTCCGCCAGTTGGTGCTTCAGCTGCGCGACATTGTGCCTGAGTGGAAGCGCAGCGAGTGACCCGTCGCCTCATCGCTGTGGGGCTCATTGCGCTGAGCGCACTCCTCTTCGCCTCACAGCCAGCTGCTGCCCAACGTGACCCCGTGCCCTGGTTCGGCGTGGTCGAACCGCATGATGCACACATCCACGCATCGGAGCTGGGCGTCGGTTGGGGTAGGGCGCGCTTCCTGTGGCCGTGGGTTCAGCCTGAGGGCCCTGATCAGTGGGTTGAAGCTGAACTCACGTCTGAGCAGCTTGCCCGCGAGCGTGATGCCGGTCGCGAAACGGTGGCCATCCTGATCGGTGTGGCGGATTGGGCTCGCGACGCTGACGGGCTGCCGCGCGGCCTGTATCTGCCATATGATGATCCGGAAAACCTGTGGGCGGCCTATGTGACAGAGGCGGTGTCGCGCTATGCGGGCCGCATCGATCACTGGATCATCTGGAATGAGCCGGATGTGTGGGATGTCGACCATCCTGGTTTCACGTGGCCTGGTACCGTCGAAGACTTCGTCCAGCTGATGCGAGTCTCGTATCTGGCCGCCAAAGACGCCAACCCGGATAGCATCATCCACCTCGCCGCCATGAGCCACTACTGGGATGCGCTCTACGGGCGTGAGCTGTACTTCACACACTTACTTGACACCCTGACCGCCGATCAGCACGCCGCCCGCCATAACTACTATTACGATGTCGCCACCCTGCACCTCTACTTCAATCCAGCGGATGTCTACGAGTTGGTCGCTGCGTATCGGGCCATGCAGTCGGACTACGGCATCGACAAGCCGCTTTGGCTCGTGGAGACCAACGCTGCACCCGCTGACGATCCGGCCCGACCCGTGCCGCAACCCACATTCAAGGTCTCGCTGGCCGAACAGGCCGCATTCGCGCCGCAGGCCTTGGCCCTGTCTCGCGCTGCCGGAGCTGACCGGGTCAGCATCTATAAGCTGATCGACACTGAGGGCGATATCGCGGCCAACCCGGAACCCTTCGGCCTGGTTCGTGCGGACGGCGCGACACGGCCCGCGTTCAGAACGACACAGGTTGCTGTGGATCGCCTGGCCGATGCGCACACGCTCCATTGGGCTGACCGTGGCCCGGTCGCTCAGGTGATCGCCTACACGGACACGCAGGTGATTCGGCTGCTGTGGAGCCGGCTGCCCGTCGCGCAGCAGGTTGCAGTGCCCGCGCGCGCGCATGGTGCTGTTCACCTCGATATGTGGGGCACACCGACCCCGCTTCCCGCGGCACAGGGCGTCTATACGGTCACCCTGGCTGGCGCGACCTGCGGTGAGGCCATCGGCGACTTCTGCATGATCGGCGGCCCTGTGATCTATATCGTCGAAGATGTTGACGAATCGGCGTATTCCACCGATGATATGCATGTGCGTGTGCTTGCCTCCAGCGAAACCGTGATGGAAGCGCTCGCCACACCACGGCGGCCACCGCTGCCCGTTGGCCTTGTCGCCCTGCCGCTGCTGCTGGGCACCTGGATCCTCATCCGCAAAGGGAGCAAACCACAATGAGCGAAATCAAGATCTTCTGGGACCCGACCGGCATGACGCTCGACGTGACCGGTACCAACAAGTTCATCCGGGCGACCGACGGTGATACGCCCTACATCTCCGTTTCCGTGCGCATGTTGAGCATCGATGCCCCGGAAGTCCATTATCCGGGCAATGCTAACCCCGAACGCCAGAATGAAAACCTTGCGCAGCTGGCCGACTGGATCGAACAGGGCAAGGCCCCCATCAACGATGATCTCGCCGCGTACCTGCATCCGCGCCTCGCGACAGGTGAGGCAGGCACGCTGCAAAAGGAGCAGGGGGAGCATTCATCCACGGTCTTCATCCAGATGCTCGATGAGATGTTGACCAAGGAGAATGGCCGTAAACGGAGCCTGTTCGTCCGTATGGCTGACCAGCCCTTCGATGCGTATGGGCGCCAGCTGGCCTATCTGGCCCCTTCCTACAGCCGGGCTGAACGCGAGCAGATGTCCCGTTGGGAGCGTGCCTCCTTCAACCTGCTGATGATCCGTGCCGGGTGGGCGGCACCCTTTATTATCTACCCGAGCATTCCCCGCTACAGTGATCTGATTATGATGCAGCAGGCGGGCAGGGAAGCATACGTCGGCGGGCGAGGTATCTGGGCGGAACCCCTCACACTGGCCGGGTATGAGTTCCGCATGGCAGTGAAACTCTACAAAGTGACCAAGCGCCTTGAGGAAGGTGAGGCGCTCTCGTTTGGTGAACAGTACACCTGGATCAGCCGGTACGTGTTCGACATGACGACCCGTGAGATCTTCTACCCGCAGGATTACTTCAAGATCGATCCCTACAACCGGATCTTCATCTGGCCGGACGACGTGAAGGACGCCGTCGGCAAACTGAACCTCGTGCCCGGCGACCGCTGAGTTTCGCCGGTTCCAGCGAAAGGACACGCTATGCGCATTGCGATTTGCGCCGACATTCACGACAACATCTGGGCGCTGGAGAACGCCCTGCCTGGCATGAACCAGGCCAATGTGCTGATCTTCTGCGGTGACTTCTGCGCGCCCTTCACCCTGACTCAGCTCGCGCGCGGGTTCGAGGGGCCCGTGCATGCCGTGTTTGGCAATAATGACGGTGACCCGCGCATGCTGGTCCAGATGGCTGAGGATGCCGGTAATGTCACACTGCACGGTCAGTTCGCCGATATCAACCTGGGTGGGTTCCGCATTGCGGTGAATCACTATCCCGATATCGCGCGCGGTGTGGCGGCCGGTGGCGGCTTTGATCTGGTCTGTTACGGCCACGACCATACCCTGCATGAGCAGCGGATCGGCGATACCCTGCTGCTCAATCCCGGCGAGATTATGGGCCGGTTTGGCCGCAGCACATACGCTATCGTGGATACAACCGAGCGCGCTGTTCAGGTCCGTGATGTCGAATGAACCCAATGCCGGCACCGTCGTTGCGGTGGGTCTGGGCAAGGGATGCCTGGCCGGGCTCGGCCTGGCGGTGCTGTTTTTGGTAGTCAGTGCGCTGACCTATGCGCTGCTCGGTCTTTTCGACCTGCCCGTGAACATCCGGCTGCTTTTGACCTTTCTCAGTGGACCTGTGCTGGGTACGGTGGGCGTCATTATCGTGCTGTATATGCGTTCGTTGGCCAACCAACAGAACTTTGACCCCAAACCCCTCCCTGACGATGAAACAGCTGATTGGGACTGACCTCAAGCGGTTCAACCGCGCGTGGCAGCGCGCTTATCCCCACCACGCCGATATTGTGCTGGTACTGCAAAGTGTCGCCTACCCGGCCAATGTCGGGTCGCTGTTCCGGATCGCCGATGGTGTTAACCTTACGGAGATGATCCTCTGTTCAGCCACGCCCACACCGCCGCAGCCGACTGTGGTCAAAGTGGCGCGTGACAAACACAAGCGGATCGCCTGGCGGTATGAGGAGCGGGCCGAGGAGGCCATCGCCACCCTGCGCAGCGCGGGCTACCATATCGCCGCTGTGGAGATCACCGACGAGGCCATCCCCTATTTTGATTTTGCCGCCCCGCGCCGGACCGCCTTTGTGCTCGGCAATGAGGACCACGGCGTGTCGCAGTCGGTCCTTGATCTGTGCGATACAGCCGTCTTCGTGCCGATGTACGGGCGCGGCCTCTCCCTGAACGTTCATGTCAGCGCGGGCGTGATTCTCTATGACGCCGTTGTGCAACACGTGGAAAGGAACGACTGATGCCCAAAGTAGTTAGCGTTGAGCAAATGGTTGCCATTGAAAAGGCAGCCGACGAGTCCGGCATGATCGACTATGATACCATGATGCAGAACGCTGGCCGCGCCACAGCAGAGGTGGTCAGGCAGCGGCTCAACCTGCTGACCCAGTTCGGCCGTGTCGCCGTATTGGTCGGGCCGGGCAATAACGGCGGAGACGGCTTGGTCGCCGCGCGGATCATCGCGGAAGAGACGGAGGCAGAAGTCGGCGCTTACCTGCTTGAACCGCGCGAGGATGATCTATTCAACGCCGCGCAGGATGCCGGGGTGTTCCTCGCCGATGCCGAGAGCGATCAGCGCTGGCGCATCCTGCGCACCATGGTTGAGAATGCTGATGTTCTGGTGGACGCACTGCTCGGCACAGGGATCGATCTGCCATTGCGGGACGAGGCCGCGAAACTCCTCAGGCAGGCCAGCGGTGCGGCTTTCCCCCCGGCACCGGCCCGCCGTCTGATCCGCCCTGCAAGCTCGAACCGTGTGCCTGTCCGGCGGGCCTTTGTCGTCGCGGTGGACTGCCCATCCGGCCTGGACTGCTACACGGGCTAGGCCGACCCCAATACCATACCCGCCGATATCACCGTGACCTTCGCCGCTGCCAAGCGGGGCCACTTCGCATCGAACCTTGTCGGCGAACTTATCATCGCCGATATCGGCATCAGCGACCGGCTGCCTGCCCTGCGTGATGTGACCGTTGAGGTGGCCACCGATGTCGCTGACCTGATTCCACAGCGCGATCCGTTTGGGCATAAAGGCACGTTCGGAACGGTGCTGGTCGTCGCCGGATCAACGCACTTCACAGGTGCGGCTGCGTTGTCCGGCATGGCGGCTTACCAGTCCGGGGCAGGCCTCGTCCGGATGGCGGTGCCGCAGCCTCTGCACCCAATTCTGGCCGGGTCACTGTATGAGCCTGTGTGGTTACCCCTTCCGCACGAGGCAGGCGCATTTGCCCCGGCCAGTCTGGGCGTACTGCGCGACCAGGCCGGGGGCTTCGACGCTTTGCTGCTGGGACCGGGCATTGGCCAGAGCGAGCCGACGGCAGCCTTCCTGCGGGACCTTCTCGCGGAAACCGAGCTGATCGAGCACGCGCCCCTTGTGATCGATGCCGATGGGCTCAATCTGCTGGCGGCCCAAGACGCATGGTGGGAACAACTGCCGGAACACACCGTCCTGACTCCGCATCCGGGTGAGATGGCGCGGCTGGCCCGGTTGGATACGGCCGTCGTTCAGGCTGACCGGATTGGGGTGGCGCAGCGCAGTGCCGCCAAATGGGGATGTGTGATTGTACTAAAGGGCGCGCACACTGTGGTCGCTACACCTGATGGGGGGGCGGTGATTATTCCCTTTGCCAGCGATGCCCTTGCCACTGCCGGGTCAGGCGATGTATTGGCCGGGTGCATTGCAAGCCTGATTGCCCAGGGTGCCACACCTTGGGATGCGGCGGTGGCCGGCGCCTATGTACACGCGGTGGCTGGCAGCCAGGTCGCCGAGTGGATCGGCAGTTCGCGCGGGGTGGTCGCGGGGGACATTCCTAGGGCGCTGCCGCGCGCGTTCGCCAGCGTGGTCGAATAAAAAAACCGGGGCATCGAACCGCCCCGGCTGGTGGTTGGTCTGACTGGTCAGCTGCTGGCGGTCTCGCCCTCAGCCTGACCGTTACCGTCACGGGCACCGCCCGCACCCGAAATGCGCTGACGCGCTTCTTCAATCTGGGCGGCGGCCTGCGCCTGCAGGTCTTCTGCCTGCTGGCGGATATCGGTGAGGGTCTCTTCTGCGCGTGCACGGAAGCGCTGCACCTCGTCCTCAGCACGATCGCGCAGCTCAATACCGCGTGTCACGATCTGCTCACGTGTTTCCTCACCGGACTGCGGCGCGGTCAGCAGCGCAACCGCTGCCCCGATCAGCCCGCCGACAACGAACCCGGTCAGGAATGCCCCAAAATCATTGCTGCTGTTGTCCGCCATAGGTTTTTCCTCCATCTTCGGTTTGTTTTGGTCGACCACCATTCTTCCCAGTAACGGCCCTGCGGACCGAATCCAGGTCACTCAGTACTGATGCCAGACCGGCCGCCCAAGCGTTCGCCTTGATAACGGGATCGGTCAGGTACTTGCTCAAGAAGACGGCTGTACCACGCACCGCGTTCACAGTCTCGGATGTCGACTCGATCAGCGGAGTCAGTTCGCTGTTGAGCAAAAGGACGAGACGTGCGATCTGCACGATCATCACCACCATGGCGACGCCTATCACCACAAGCAGCAAACTCAACAGCACGACCAGGTAGTCGCGCACAACCTCCACCCGTGGTCCCCATGTCTCCGCGTTAACGGCGAGTAGTACGCCGACTACGATGAGGCCGATCAGGAACACAGCCAGCGCTATTCCGATAATGGTAAGGATGCGCTGTGTTTGCTCTTCGTCGCTTTGTCCGGTGGAACGGGACGGTGTGGTTGTCATACAGTCTCTCGATGGGTGGTTTAACTGAAGTATAGCATATCGCCGTGGGAAGATCCTAACAGTTCATTTAGCTTTCAGGCGCCGGAACCGCCATCCGCGGCAAGAACCGCCGCAGCGGCCACCGCAGCGATGGCACCCAGCACGCCGCCCAGTGTGTTGATGGTGCCAATGGCGAACCCGTTAAGCGCCAACAGGTCACCGATGCCCTCACCGACGGCAATACCCAGCCAGCTCGCCAGAATGTACACCAGCAGTTTGCGCCCGTCGCCGCCGAGGATGAGATGCCCCAGCGCCCCGATGAACGTCGCCAGCAGCATGCTGAAGACAAATGTTGGGGAGGCGGTCATCGTTTCTCCGCCACAATCGCCCAGACGGTGCTGTTTTGGGTCCGGTGCTTTTCCAGCCGCGCAGTGAACCCTTCGTTAGCAAATGGCTCCGTCAGGTCGGGCAGATAGCCTTCTCTCTGACCTGTGATCGCATAGAGCCACTCCAAAAAGCGAGGCACCACGCCGTTCAGGTCGAGGGTGGCGCTCGGGATGATCACATAGCGCCCCCGCCTGATCAGTACCCTGTGCACGCTGCGCAGAGTCTCCGCTTGCAGGAAGAAGTCCGTTGGGAACGTCGTGATCACCGTGCCGAAGCTCTCCGCCGCGAACGGCAGCGCCATAGCACTGCCGCGCACGAGGTCGGCCCGGTTGCCGAGCTTGCGTCGCGCGATCCGGCCCATGTACGGTGACAGGTCGAGCCCGACGGCATCCAGCCCCCGGTCGAGGATCTCGGCGTGCAGATTGGCCGTGCCATGTGCTATCTCCAGCACGCGCTGCTCGGGAACCACGTAGTCCAGCGCGATCCGCTGCCACGACTGCCACTGCCCGAGTGAGACCGTCGTGCTGACCATGTCGTAGGTCCAGGCCATCTCGTTGTAGAGCAGCCGGAATCCGAACCGGACCAGCCGCCACCATGGGTTATCCGGATACATCGGCCAGCTGTCCAAACGTGATCAGCACGATGCCCTCCGCCGTCAGCAGTTCCCGCGCGCTGCGATGGGTGAGCGCTGCCAGTTCCTGCTCACGGTAGCGGGTATAACCGGACATCTGCTGGAGCTGCTCATCATTGACGCCCGGATGGCACATCAGCTCGGTTACCCCGTCTTTTGTCTCAACCAGATGGTTGAGCAGGTCACCCAGTATGGTCCGCGGACCGTAATACGCCATATTGACATGATCCGGACACCGGTAATCATGGGCGGCGAAGACTGCCTGCAGGGCATCCCACCGTGTGAATGCATCGGCGTCAGTGGCTGCTGCGCCCATATTCTTGATGACGCGCGCACCCTGCTCGCGCTGCTGAGGGTAGGGCCGCCGGATCGGCACGTCGAGATCATCAGCGACAGCCATCATGGCCTCAAACAGGGCTGCGGAAAGGTACGTCACATGGTGATGGCTGTCCAGGTGATCGGGTGCCTTGCCGGCCAACGTCACGAATCGTTCGGCCTGTGCGAAAAACTCTGTACGCGCCTGCTCGCCCCGCACCGCATCGATGCGTTTCATCAGAGTGTGGCGCGGCAGGAAGGTCCCATTCGCTGCAAAATCGGGAAGGCCCTGTCCATCGCTAACGGGGGTGCCCGCCGTCAGGTTCAGGTGCAGGCCGAGACCCAAGCGGGGTGCCTCATCCGCGGCGCGTGCGACTGCGTTAGCGGCATCGGGCATGTTGACCATCACACTCGTTGAGGTGACGATGCCCGCGTTGTGCGCCCGGATGATGCCTTCCGTGACGCCCGGCGTATAGCCGAGGTCGTCGGCATTGACGATTAAGTAGCGTAGGTTGTCAAGCATGCAGCACGTCCCTCACCCGGTCCGGATAGTCAGTGATAATCGCGTGAACTCCCAGCGTCTTCATCTGGATGATGGCCGCCCGGTCATTGACCGTCCACGCATGCACGCGCGGTGCCTGCGCGACGAGAGCCGCATCAACGCTGGCATGATGCGGGTGCCACGCCTCACCCCGGACAAACGGTAGGCGCGGCACGCCCTCGCCAAACA
>JAADYX010000141.1 GCA_010092885.1 Chloroflexota bacterium
GAAAGCGGCGGCGCCGTAGGGCTCGATGAAGATATCGTTGCCGAGCAGAGCGACCAGCAGGATCAGCAGGTAGATGAAAAACTGCCGGGCAACACGGTTGTTGAACAAGGCGCGGTAGGTATCCAGGATGTTGACCGGTTCGCGCACGACGATCTGGTCGCGGCGTGGTTCCAAACCGATCACCCCGAGGATGCCCAGCACAAACGCGATAGCCGCGGTCACCCGGAAAGCACGGAAGAGAGCCTCGGTCGTGTAGGGGTCAACGATGCGCCCGATCACGGAGGCCATGGCGATAAAGCTGGCAATCATCAGCAGGAACATCAGCGCGATGGTGGTGCTGCGGCCCTGCTCATCCCACAGTTCCGAGGCAATCGAGAAATAGGAGACCGTCGCGAAGTTGAAACCCGTGCCCCACAGCCCGAACATCAGCACGGCCAGCAGGATATTCAAGGTGCCGCCCTCCGCCAAGGAAAACGCTGCATAAGGCGCGAGCAAGCATCCGGCCAGGCACAACGTCAAACCGATCACGATGTAGGGTGTGCGTCGCAGGCCGAAGATCGGATTGCGGTCAGCGAAGGCACCGATGGCCACCTGCACCGGTGAGAAGAGATACGGCAGGGCCAGCAGCGCGCCAACTAACAGAGCAGAGATCGCCAGCTCATTGATCATCACCCGGTTGAGCGTGCTTTCCACCGGGAAGATGGTGATAGATACCGCTACGTGAATGAGTGCCACCTGCACCCGCTTGACCGGTCGCTGCATTTGACTCGGATTCCTGAATATCTTGTGGACTTTGGCAGGATTATACAGATTCGGCAGGTGTGCCGCTATCCGGCATGATCGGGAAAAAGGGAGCATACAATGCCAAATTTCTTCGAAAAACTGTTCGGCGGCGGCGAGCCTGAGGACAGCGGTGTTTACGTCTATGTGAAGCTGCACGGTGCCGACGAGATCGTGCGCCTGCGCCTGGAACCAAAGCACGAGCTGATACCCGACGATGACGGGTTCTACAGCCGCAAGAGCATTGTCGGGCCGGACTCGTTTAAGCGGGCGCAAGCAACGTTCTACTTCAACCGCGATTACAAACTCGTGCGCGCGAAGATCGAGGGGGGCGATCTCTCAACAGAGGATGCGTGGCAGGCCTATCTGGAGTCGATCACTCAGGACTGATAGCGTTGGGCAACATCCAACCGGAGGCGGTCAAGGTAGCGGTCGGCCCACAGCTGCCCTTCGACGTAGGTCTCATGGGGCACATTGTAAAATGCGGCCATATCAGCCGTTGCCTTTAGGTTAATGCCCAAGAAGGATGCCAGTTCCAAATCACCGCGAAGCCGCAGGCGCCCATCGTAGCGGGCCCCGTTTGGCATGACGGCCCCACACAGCACCTCCGCGTGGATGACCTGCCAATCGTTGAGTTTGGCCCCGTACAGATCGGCATTGCCAAAGCGGGCACCAACCATCCACGCGCCGCGCAGATCCGCACCGCGCAGGTCACTCTCGATGAAGTATGTGCCCTCAAGGTTGGCGTTGGTCAGGGTGGCACTGTTGAGCACAGCGCCCGTCAGATTGGCCCCGCGCAGGTCGGCCTGATGCAGATTGGCATTGAAGAGATTCACGCCCGCAAGCTTGGCTTCCGCCAGGACCGCCTCGCGCAGGTTGGCGTGGTTGAGGTCGTACCGGTAGAAGGACACACCGATCATGTTGGCACCGCAGAGGGTGCCATCACGCACCCAGCCGCGTTCGAGCGCCGTTTTCAGTGCCTGCTGTGCCAGCGCACGATGCGGACTGCGCAGCTGAAGCACGATGCTCTCACGCAGACCGTCATCAGCAGGTGGCGAAGGCGCCTGTATGGCCTTAATGAGCCGTGTGATCGCACTGCGAAGACCACCGCTGTTCATAATAGTCTATTCCTCTGTGGACCATTCCCCGCCGCCCCTGGCAGGGAGATCGTTTCCTATCCCGATCCTACCATAGCAGACAGCCCGAAGAACGACTATAGCATATCAGTACCGTTGCAGTTTTTGTTATCAGCACGAGGGCCGAGTGTGACGGGCCCACCATCACTGGGGAACCCGCCACACCGGGGAGATTGGCTAGCCGTGCCTGTTCATGCGGTTGACGGCAATGACGAGACCCGCCATCGCGCTGATGAATGCCAGGCCGACTTTGGTCACATCGATGATGGGCTCAACGACCACACCATTGGGCCCGATGACAATGGCGGCCACCGGACGGCCGCTTGAGGTGCCGCCGCCGCCCAACCCGGCCCCGAACTCCTCAGTTTCGCTCTCGGGGTCGCTGCCGAACCCCATGCCCAGACCGCCCGCCACGAACACTTCAGCCGCCGGGATCACAATATAGTCGCCGGCCTCAACCGGCTCACCGAATACCTCTTCAACGTCGGCCGCTTCAAAGATCTCCTCAACTACATCAAGGCCCTCTTCCATGTTGGAGGCGGACCACTGCCTGACAATGCCGTTTTCTTCACTCATCGTTTGACCTCGCTGCTGTGTAAATGATCAGAATGGTTCCGGCCACGGCCAATAAGATGACGACAATGCGTGTGACATCCACAACCGGGATGCGCCGGTACTGCCCGTCGCGTTCAACCAGGATGGAGACAGGACGGTTCCACACCAGGCCGCCGTTGGGCCAATGGACGATCACCGCCTGTGAGCGCGGTGTGATGGTATGCTCGCCTGCGGTAACAGGTTCGCCGTCCTGCGTACGGATTTCAATCGGAGCGACCATAACGGTTCCTTCGTGTTCGGGTTCACCTCTATTGTACAAAAAGCCAGCCTGTGAATAAAGGGACAAAACCCCTCAGCATCATCTTTCTTCAGAGCCAACCGGCATGCCGATCATGCTCAGGCCGATGCGCCCGCGTGCACTGTCGACATCAACCACGGTCACTTCGATCACGTCGCCGACCTGCACCACCTCATATGGCGACTCGACACGGCCGATGGCCATGTTGCTGATATGCACCAGCCCATCTTCTTTCACGCCAATATCCACAAACGCGCCGAAGTCCACGACGTTGCGCACGGTGCCCTTCAACAGCATGCCGGGCTGTAGATCCTCCATGCGCAGCACATCGGCGCGCAGCACCGGCGGCGGCACATCTTCGCGGGGATCACGACCAGGGTTGATCAGCTCATCCAGGATATATGCCATGGTCGGTTCGCCGATCTTGAACTTCTCGGCGAGGCGGTCAAGCGCAACGTTGGCCCGGATCCGTTCGATCTTCTCAGGGAGGTCGGAGTCACGCGGTGACGCTTCGATCACCCGAAGGAGCCGCAGGGCGGCTTTGTAGCTTTCCGGATGGATGCCGGTCCGGTCAAGGGCGCTGGTGCCATCGAAGATGCGCAGGAAACCGACAGCCTGCTCATAGGTCTTCTCACCGAGGCCCTTCACCCGCATGAGCTCCTCGCGGTTGAGGAACTGACCATACTGCTCACGGAACTCGACGATCCGCTCGGCGAGGGTCGGGCCAAGGCCCGCCACGTATTGTAGCAGCGCCGGTGAGGCCGTATTGAGATCCACACCGACCTGGTTCACCACCGATTCGGTGACGCGCTGCACGGCGCGTTCGAGCGCTTTCTGGTCAACATCGTGCTGGTAAAGCCCCACCCCGATGGACTTGGGATCGATCTTGACCAGTTCTGCCAGCGGATCCTGTGCGCGGCGCGCAATACTGACCGCCCCGCGCAGGCTGACATCCATCTTGGGCAGCTCTTCACGCGCGAGTTTGCTGGCCGAATAGACCGACGCCCCCGCCTCACTGACGATCAGATAGCGCAGGTCGCCGCGCACAATGCGGATCAGTTCGGCGGCGAGGTCTTCCGTCTCGCGGCTGGCCGTGCCATTGCCCACCGCGATCAGGGAAACGCCGTGCATCACGATCAGTTCGCGCAGGTCCTCGATGGCCTCATCCCAACGTTCCTGCGGCGGATGCGGGTAGACGGTCATTGTGGCAAGGACGCGGCCGGTGGTATCGACCACGGCAACCTTGCAGCCGCTGCGATAACCGGGATCGATCCCCATCACGACGCGGCCCTTCAGGGGGCGTTGGAGCAGCAAGCCGCGCAGGTTGTAAGCGAACACTTCAATAGCGTGCTCGTCTGCCCATTCCTTCAGATCGCGCCGGACTTCGCGTTCGATAGCGGGGCGAATCAGCCGCTTGAAGGAATCCTCGACGGCCATGTGCAGATCTGTGGAGAGCTGCGAGTTGTAGTCCGGCGGGTGAAGCTCCAGGATATCCGCGATGATATCATCGGGGAAGGTCGCCAGATGCACCCGCAGTATGCCCTCCGACTCGCCGCGGTTGATAGCCAGTATCTGGTAGGGGCGCAGCGCATCCAGCGTGCGGCTGAACTGGTAATACGTCTCATAGACGCCTTTCTCGTCGGCAGCGGCATCCACCACTTCGGATTGAAGGGTGCCATAGGCCCAGGTGGTGCTGCGAGCGATCTCGCGGCAGCGGGCATCCTCGGCCACCCACTCGGCGACGATATCACGTGCGCCCTGCCAGGCCGCCTCAACCGTTGGCACATCCGCGTTGAGGAACATCTCACCCACGGATTCGCGTGTGCCATCCAGATAGACCTGGTCGGCGATGGCCTCCGCGAGCGGCTCAAGGCCAGCCTCACGGGCTTTCTGGGCGCGGGTGCGGCGGCGTGGCTTGTAGGGCAGGTAGAGATCCTCGACAACCTGGAGGGTCTCGGCCTCTTCGATCTGTTCTTCCAGTTCCGGGGTCAGCACACCCTGTTCGCGGATGGTGTTGAGCACCTGCTCCTGGCGTTCAGCCAGCCTTCGCAGGTCGGCGAGCCTGTCCTGAAAGCGGCTGAGGGTCTCCTCATCCATGCCGCCGGTGAATTCCTTGCGGTAGCGGGCGATAAACGGCAGGGTGTTCTCATCGTCAAAAAGCTGTACCGTGCGCTCGACCTGCTGCCGTCTCAGACCGAGCTGATCAGCCAGTTTGCCGATCAGGTCTTTCATGGTGACCTGTTGTCCTTTCCTCGTCTAACAGTGGGTAGATTATACCGCGGATCAATACTGGATTTGCACGCAGGCGACCGCACGCGCGGCGGCGGCCCCGTCGGGTGGTGGGCGGCGCTCTGCCAGAAAGTCATGGTAGACGGCACCGGCGCAGCCGTCCTCATCAGCGATCTGCCAGCCGTCTGCGCTGTAGCAGTAGATGGCCTGGTCACGCACCATACCGCCCAACCGGTCGAGGATGTCCGCCAACGCGCTGGGTCCAAAGACCTGCTGCCAGCCCAGGTCAGCGGGTTGGCCATAGGGGACCGTCAGCAGAAGCGTGCCGCCCGGCCTGATCACGCGCCGCAGCTCATCCAGGGCGGCATGCAGTCCACCAGCCCTATCTGCCATACCGGTATAGCGGCTGTTGTCCATGCCGATGTGCTCAAGAGTGGAAATGCAGGTGACCGCGTCAAACGCGCCCGAGCGCAACCGCGTCTCGCGCAGATCACCGAACAGGTAGCTCAGACGGTGGTCGGGCAGATACCACAGTTCCGGGGCTAAGGTCAGCAGCGCGATCCGCTTCTCGCGGAGCAACGGATGGTCCAACAGATACGGCCAGTTGAGCGTGGACCCCGCATCCAGCAGATCGTGCGCATCCGGGCCCAGGCGGGCCAGCACCCATGGATATTCGACCACACGCTCATCCAGGCGGGTGCCGTATCCCGGTGGCAGGGGTGCGTTTTGGGCAAAGCGGCGCATCAAATCGGGATCGTTGAGGGTAGCGTAAACACGTTGGTGCCGGGCGACTTCATAGCCGGGCCACCACGCACGCCTCCCACTGAGCGGGTAGATGGTCCACCGGGCGATCCACTGCGGGAAAAGAAAAAGGCCGAACGGCGCACGCAGGGCAACCGTCCGGCGCAGCAGGCGCAGCAGGGTCACTAAGGCAGCCATATGCGGCTGTGGTCACCCAGGTTGAGCTTGATGGCACGCGGTTTGCGCGTCTCGTACTGTAGGGTGGCGTTGCGCCCGATCAGACTGTCTTCGATGCGCTGGGGGATGTTCAGCACGCGGCTGTTTTCCAGCACGATGCAGCGTGCCAGTTCACTGCCGACGATCTCGACATCATGGTAGATGCTGGTAAACGGGCCGATATAACTGTCGCGGATCACGGTGTTGCGCCCGATAATAGCCGGGCCGCGGATCACGCTGCGCTCCACGACAGCCCCCTCCTCCACAGTCACGCGGGCATCCACAGTGGATTCGGCATCTACCGTGCCGCGGATCGCGTGCTCTGGGATCTCTTCCAGCACGTAGCTGTTGGCCTCCAGCATGTCCAGCGGTTTGCCGGTATCGATCCACCACCCTTGGTGCACATAGGGGAACACAC
>JAADYX010000142.1 GCA_010092885.1 Chloroflexota bacterium
ATCCCCCGCGCGGACCCCAACCCCGCCCGCCGAGCTTACCCGCCTGGAAAGCGGCGAAGCCCTCTTGCAACTCGGCAACGCCGTGCGCTGCGAGGCCGGTCTGACGCCTGTCGCGCTCAGCGAACCGCTCAGTGAGGCGGCCTACCGGCACAGCACCGATATGGCGCTGAACGCCTTCTTTGACCACGCAGGCAGTGACGGCAGCGATGTCGGCACGCGGGCGGCTGATGCCGGTTACAGCTGGCGTGCGGTCGGCGAGAACATCGCGGCGGGCGTGGCGGATGCCCGCACCGTGCATGCCCTGTGGATGGACTCGCCGCACCACCGCGACAACATCCTCAACGGGCGCTATACAGCGATGGGTGTCGGGCATGTGCTCGCGCCGGACACTGAATACGGCCACTACTGGACTCAGGTCTTTGGGACCACCGGCGAAGAGCCCGGCACCTGTGAGCAGTAACCGTCAGGGTTTGGCCATCAGAGTGTGGGTGATGCCGTACTCCCCACCATCGTTCAGGCCGAAGGTCTCCGCGCTGGAGAGGAAAAACAGCCGCCAGTAAGCCAGCCACTTCTGGGGGTCTCGGCTGTATACGCGGTTGATGATCGGCTGGATGCGGTCCAGATTGGCGTCGAAGCGGTCCAACCATGTGTTGAGGGTGCGCGCATAATGCGTGCCCCTGATGCGCCACTGCTCTACCACACGTAGATCATCCTGGAAGTACGTCAGCAGGTCATGAGAGGGCATGGTGCCCCCGGTGAAGAAGTGCTGCGCCATCCAATCGTCGGGATCCGTGTGATCGAATTCGTAGAGATACGCACGATGGCTGAAGTGATGCACGAACAGCAGCCCGCCCGGGCGCATCATTGCGGCGATGCGTTCCAGCAGCGCACCGACGTTCTTCATGTGCTCGAACATCTCCACGGAGACAACCCGGTCAAATTCGACTTCCAGCTCAAGTGAGGCCGCATCCGCCGTGATCACGTCGATGTTGTCCAACCCGCGCTCGGCAGCCTTCCGCCGGATATAGTCGCGTTGGCTGGCGGCATTAGACACCGCCGTGATCCGGCTGTGCGGGTAGTGTTCGGCGGCCCACAGTGTCAGCGATCCCCAGCCGCAGCCCAAATCCAAGATCATCTGGCCATCGGCCAGGCGGGCCCCTTCCGCCGTGAGGCGCAGCATGGCCTCCTCAGCACCGGCCAGCGTCTCGACTCCGTCCGGCCAATAGCAGGCGCTGTACTTAAGCCAAGGCCCCAGAAATGCCTCGAAGAAGGCAGGCGGCAGATTGTAATGCTGTTGGTTGGCGGCCTCGGTGTGCTGCGCAATGGGCTTGTCACGCAGCTCCTCAATGCGTGCGTCCTTGTCAGCGGCGGCGTGTTCTTGCAGCCCCTGCCGGGCCAACTGCCGCACACCAAGCCGCACGAGAGCGTCGGGTACCAGTCCACGTTCGATAAGTCGCAAGGCCCACATACCCGCTATTATACTATCCGCGCGCACACCAAAACCACGAATGGGGACTCCATGAGCCATTTCAGCGACATCGGCTTTATCGTTGAGACGCCAGAAGATCTCGATACCCTGATCGCCAGCGCCATCGCCGACGGGAAGGTCTATCCCGCCGAGCACGGCTCCTACGTGTACTGGGCCTTGGATGGCGGCATCGAGATGTGGGTGCAGACCAATCACAACGATCAGGTGGTGGGGTTCAACCCGCACTTCAGCGGCAGCAGCCGGGTTCAGGTCGCCATGGTGAATACAGCCTGGCAGGAGGACATGCCGCTGGATGGCAGCCTGTATGTGCACGTGGTGAGCAGCGACGACCTGGAACAGCTGGTCTTCATGGTCGATATGCCGGACTTTGGCCTGGTCCACACACGGCTGGCCCCAGACAGTGTGCACACCTTACAGGTGGCGGCCTTTGCCCACGAACTCAACATCTTCGCCGATGAGGCCGAGTTCGAGGCCACATCCGCCCAATTGGATGACGGCATGCGCTTCGCCGCCGAGTCCTTCTTCCCGGCGGGCCTGCTCGCCGAAAAAGAGGAGGACACAGCGATGGCCTTCTTCAGCGGGCGCATTGAGGAACACAACCGGCGGGATAATCCCTTCACGGGCAAACTGTTCCACCACCTGCTGATCAGGACCCTGATCGGCACGCTGGATGTGGTCGCCGATCCGCAGTTGGTACAGGCCACACCTCGCAGCGGCGGGCTGGTGCAGGGGACTTTCTGGCTGAGCGCACGCCTGGCCGTCGACGTTATGGGCGGCAGCAAGTCGAACGGGCGGCGGCACTGACGTGACACTCAACCGCGTGCAGAGCGCCCTCTACGAGATCCTGCTCTACTATGTGGCGCGGCAGCAGGTGGTCTACGATCTGCTGGCCGATCTGCGCCCGGACGTGCTCGACGGCGAAGAGGCCGCCGACTTTGGGCGGTGGGGCAGCTGGCAGTACACTATCCAAGGGTCGGCCTGCGCGGTGACTGACATCCACACCGGGGAACCCATCGACTGGGAGGTGGGCGACCTGCAGCAGTTTGACCGCAGCGCTTTTGTGACCTACGTGCTGTGGTTGTTGGACTACGATCCGGAGAACGCATACGGTACGCTTATTCAGGAGTACCTTGCCTTCACTGAGATGACGCTGCAGGCATTCATCTACCAGACGCTTGAACAGTTCCACATCGAGGGCCTGCTCTCACCACGCTATTACAATCGCTACACACTGCTCTGATCTGAGGAGACACATCATGCCGGATATCACCGTTTTCCGAGCGGAGGCCGACCGCCTGGTTCGCCTGCCCATCCAACCCGATTCGCTTGACGATGCGACCAAACAGACCGGTCACGGCGTGTACGCCTCACTGCGGACCTACGCCGGGCTGCGCGTCTTCCGCATCACCCGTCAGCTTGACCGGATGCGCAGCAGTGCCGATCTGCTCGGCCTGGACTTCCCCTTGGACAACGCCACCCTGCGCGCCCTGACTCGCCGTGCACTGGAACAGGCCGCCGTCGATCCGGCGCGGGTGCGTATCACCGTGCTGCATGATGATCCATCCGCTGCTGTGATCGCCGTGCAGCCGTTTGTGCCGCCGCCCGCCTATCTGCTGGAGGAGGGCGTGAAGGTCGGGCTGGCCGCTGCCCAACGGGAAAATGCCCGCGCCAAGGATTCCCGCTGGACCGAAGACCGGTCTGCGCTGTGGGCCGGGCAGGAGGACGCTTACGAGATCATGATGGTCGACAAGAAAGGGCACATCCTAGAAGGGCTGTCGTCCAACTTTTATGCTGTGTTGGGTGGCACGCTGCACACCGCTGACGATGGCGTGCTGGCTGGGGTGGCACGCAGCATCCTATTGGATGTTGCAGCCGAGGTGCTGCCCGTGCAGATGGAACCCGTCACCACGGACGATATCCCCCGGCTTGAGGCCGCCATGCTGACGAGCTCCTCGCGGGGCGTGGTACCCATCCGCGCAATTGGTGAGCAGGCTGTGCCCGTCAGCGCAGTAGTCCGGCGGCTGCAAGAAGCATACGACGCCCGCATCGAGGCAGAGATGGAGCCTTTGTAGCGGGGATGGTATCATCCGCCCCGCGATAAGGAGAAGACAATGCTCATTGACAAGATCAAAGACCTGCTGCGACCCCTCTACGGCCCGATCTGGTTCCCGATCAAGGATCGTCTCGCTGAAGCGCGCGAGCGCCGTGAGGCCGAACGGCTCGCGCCGGAAAAGGACAAGCTGCGTGCCCAATTGGCCAGCGGCGACCGTGCCGCTGTTCTGCAAGCCATCGACCTGATGCGCATCCGCGGTTGGCTGGTTGATGGCACCCTGCACGGCGTGCAGATGCCCGGCGCCGATCTGCACGATACCAGCCTGGAAAGCGCCGATTTCACCGGGGCCGGCCTGACCGGCGCGGACTTCACCGCCGCCCGCATGAAGCTCGCCTGCCTCAACGACGCCGATCTGCGCGGTGCCACCTTCGACGGTGCGGTGATCCGTGCCTCCCGCTGTGAGCGCGCTGATTTCCGGGAGGCAAGCCTGCGAGGTGTGGAGATGCCCATCGCCAACCTCAGCAGCGCGGATCTGCGCGAGGCGGACTTCACGCAGGCCGATCTGGAAGCTTCCAAACTAAGGGGCGCCGATCTGCGTGGTGCAAATTTCACCGGGGCCAGGTTGGAGCGCGTCGACTTTGAAGGTGCCCAGATCGAGGGCGCGAACTTCACCGGTGCATCCACGCGCGGGGCCAATCTGCCGAAAGGGTGGCGCAAGCTGGTCATCCGCGAGGGCGAAGAAAAGAAGGAAAAAGCCCGCTGACCGGCGGGCTCCTGCCTGTTAGTCCTCGTCCTGTTCGCGTTCGCGTTTGCGGCGCAGCAGCGCTGAAGCCGTGCTGCCGCCGCTGGCGGGGCGCGGCTTTTCGGCGGGCGCACTCGGTGAGGGTGCCGAAGGCTTCGGCGGGGTGGTTGGTCGCGGTGCCGGTGGTGCGCCGTCCGCTGCCTCCGGCTGGCTTTGTCTGCGGCGCAGCAGGCTGGCCGCCGTGGAACCCGCCGGCGCGGGCTGCTCGGCCGGGGTGGGGCGGGCTGTGCGCGCGGCGATGTTCTCCTGCCGGGCTGCGGTGCGATCCTTCACGCTCAGCAGCGCGCCCGCCGTGGATGAACGGGGTGCAGCGGGTGCGGCCTGCCCTGGGAAGAGACGGTTGCGCAGGCGCACCAGGTCGGCG
>JAADYX010000143.1 GCA_010092885.1 Chloroflexota bacterium
CCGGATCAGATCGGTCGCGCCGTTGGCGTTGAGCAGCAGCAGGCTGGCCCCCTGTGCCGCGCCGCTGTAGTTCAGGCGGCCGTCGCCCCCGCCGCTGGCGATGAGGGTCCAGTTGGAGTCGGTGACCGGGTACTCAAAACCGGGATTGTACAGCACACCCGGGTCGCGGTACTGGGCGTAAACGGCCAGGTGCTCGTTGGCGACCCGGAAGTTCTCCGACGGGTTGGGTTGGCCTTCCGGAATGCCGGTTGGGGCACCGCTGTAATTGACGTTCGGGTTGGAGAAGTGGTCAATGCGGGTGCAGTTGAACCCCTGGGCAAAGCACTCGCTGTTGTAGGCGAGCACCGTCCGCCACTTGCCGGGCGTATTGACATAGCCGTGCGCATATTCAAAGGGAATGGTGCTGCCGTCCACATACCAGTCGTGGCGCATACCCTGGTTGTGACCGATCTCGTGGCCGAAGCTGTAATAGCCGGTGGCACAGTTCCACGCGGTCACGCTGTAGGCCACGTCCGCGAAACCGAGACTCTCCGGGTTGTTGTTGAGCCATGCGACCCCACAGTACTGCGAGTCATCGATCAACAGGGCCACGAAGTCAGCGTGGTACTCGTCACGCAGGTCGAACACCTGGTCCATTTCCGGGTAGCCAAAGCCATCGCTGTACGTGATGTCGAGCAGCGCGTCGCTGAAGGCGTCGCCATCTGATTCCGTGTAGCTGACCTCTTCAACGTGAACGAGGTTCAGCTTGGCGTTGATGCCGCTCTTGGCGTAGGCGTTGGTCGTTTCTGTGGCGGCCAGCGCCGCGATATTCTCGATGCTGCTCTTGCCACCGGCTGCATCCCTGGCGGCACGTGTATACACCACCAACACGTCCAGCTGAACCGTGGCCTGTGGTTCGGGCACGTCTGCGGCTGGCGCGCCGGGGGCGGCTGTCCACTGGGGTACGTCCTGCGGATGGTCCAGCGGGAAGGCGGCTTCGTTGAATTCCTGCGCGACGTGGCTGTCACCCGTGTGGCGGATGCCGTACCATGCGCCGTTGATCTTTACGTTGGCGGTGAGCGTATCGCCATTGACGGCCATCGACGCGGTGCTCAGCGGGAAGCCTTCCACAGTGCCGGTCAGCGTATAGCCGACAGGGCTCTCATAACGGTCGGTGAAGGTGACCGGGAAGGCGGCATCGTCGAAGAAGTTGAAGGTAAACGTATCCGCCGCCGTATCGAGCAGGCCGAGGTTGATATCCACGGTGCGGCTGCGGCTGATGATGTTCTCGCCGTCAAAGGCAACCTCGCCGCCGGTCGGGGCCAGCAGATCGGGGGCCGGGCCGCCCTGCGTGCTGCCGGGCAGAGCGAAAATCGCTGCAGCAGCCAGCACAATCAGCGCGAGGGGGCCAAGGTTAAGCGGCCAGCGCAGAAACGAACGAAGAAGATGCGTCACAGATGAACTCCTTAAGTATTTGGTCAAGTATACGGCCCCATTTTACCGCCTATCCTTGACCCGTTTCTGACAGTTGTATTACAGAAAACGCCCTCCACCGCGCACCTGTACTACGCACAGCCCTCACGTTAGCGTGTGGCCGGCCTCCGTTCACACAGCGAACGCTTCGATCACGGCGGCGGTATGTTCGCCCAGCCGTGGTGCCCGGTCGGCTACGGTGAAGGGCTGTCCGTTCAGCCGCAGCGGGCTGCCCGGCACGAACACCGCATCCCCCAGATCGACCAGCATGCTGCGCGCCTCCAACCGCGGATCGACGGCCAGTTCATCGATCGCGCGCACCGCCCCCGCCGGGAAACCGGCAGCCGGACCAGCGGGACCAGCTCACGCAGGGCGGCGATCAGCGTGCTGTGCGGCGCGGCCATCGTACGGATCAGGCGTTCACCATCGAGGGAGGCCAGCCAGCTGCGCAACAGCACACGTAGATCCGGGCCGTAGGCGGCACGCAGCACCGGGCCAGTGATGCCGTTCCAGGTGAACGGCCGGTCGACGATGATGCCCGGCGGCCCCCACAGCACGCGGTAGCGCCGCGATGGATGGTTGTTCACCTGATGGGCCAGCGAGGCACCGGTGTGCATAAAGGCGATCTGGTCTGGGTGGTGGACGGGCAGGTCGGGCGGCAGGCTGCTGGCGCAGTGCGGCAGCGGATCGCCCTGCGTGGATCGCGGCACACGTCCTACAAAGACCGGCAGGCGTCCCACCACCTGATAGCCGTAGCTGTTACTGTGCCGGTCCACGCGCATGCCCGCCGCGTTGGAGAAGCCGACTCCGGCAGCTGTACCGCGTGCGGCAAGTTGGGCATACACCGGAGCCGCCACCCGCTTGACCCAGCCGCGCCCCCGGTGCTCGGGGTGTACGGCCATGTTGATGCTCATCCCCACGGGCACCGGATCAGGGAGGCCGGGCACGTGCAGCGGCCTGAGCAGGCAAGAATAGGCCGCCACCAGACGGCCATCCTCCCATCCGCCGCAGGCCACCATCGGATACCAGGCGTGCAGGTAGGCCAGCAGAGCGTGCATGGCGGTAGGCGTGCGGTCAAAGGCGCGGGCGAGCAGATCCGCCCAGGCGGCATCGTCGGGGCGCAGGGGGCGCAGGTCGTACATGGCGCAAAGCCTAACGTGGTGTGGATTTCCCCGATCCTAAGCCAGCGGCGGCCTGATCGCTTGACGGGCAGCCTACGCCGAGCCTGCGCCGACCGGGTGCCAGTGATCCGCCGGGATGAATGTGCTAATCTCCTTTTGGTCATGCGTAGGGCAAACCAAGGAGGACCTGTGAAGATGACCGGATATCGAGGGGCGGCGGACCTCGCCGCGATGCAGGCCGCGCTGGCGGCATGGATTCAGCACGGCGGTGATTGTGGCTTCTGCCATGCCGGCGACCTGCCGCACCGCCTGTACAACGGGCTGCGGGGGCGTTACCCGCTCGATGAGTTGGTGCGCCTGTGGCACGACGCCGACGGCATCGGGGCGTTTGCCATCGGCTACCCGGACCAGAGCGGGTATGACGCGTTCGTCAGCCCGGCCCAGCGCGGCACCGATCTGGAGCGGCACGTGCTGGACTGGGGTTACGAGACATCGCGCCGGTGGATGGATCAGGAGGGGTACGCCGCCGACCCCGTACAGACGGATGTGCACACCTGCGACGAGACGCGGGCCGCCCTGCTGCGCGATCTGGGTTATGAGCCGGAGGGCAAGCCCTGGCTGGCCATCGGGGAGCGCCCGCTTGGGGGCACCCTGCCGCCGGTCGAGCTGCCGGAGGGCTACACGATCCGGGCGGCGCGCGGCGAAGAGGATGCCGGCCAGCTGCAGGCCGTGCACAATGCCGCATTCGATTCCGACTGGGCCGGCGACGAGTACCTTGCCCAGGTGATGCGCCAGCCCGGCTACGACCCCGCGCTGGAGCAGGTCGTCGTTGCGCCGGATGGCACCTTTGCGGCGTTCTGCATCGTGTGGCTGGATGCGGTCAACAAGGTGGGCCTGTTCGAGCCGGTGGGCACCCACGCCGCGCACCAGCGGATGGGTCTGGGTCGCGCGATCATGGCCCACGGCCTCGACCTGATGCGCCAACGTGGCATGCAGCGGGCGCAGGTCGGTTGGGAGATGGACAATCCGGCCTCGGACGGGCTGTACGCCGCGCTGGGCTTCGAGCCGAAGCACCGCCTGACGGCCTACGGGAAGATGTAAAGGAGGGGGATGCAGCACAGGCATCCCCCCTTGAAAGTGCCGGTCAGCTGACGGCGGGTTGGAGCACGCGCTTGAGCGTCTCCACGACGGTCTCGACCTGCTCCTGGGTCAGTTCCGCGTAGATGGGCAGGCTCAGGATGGTGGCGGCGGCCTCCTCAGAGTGGGGATAGTCCCCGCGTGCGTAGCCTTGCATGGCGGGCTGCAGGTGCACGTTGATCGGGTAGTGGATGCCCGCGCCGATGCCGGCATCGTTGAGCGCCTGCCGGATCGCGTCGCGGTCCCCGGGCACCCGGATGCAGTAGATGTGGTACACGTGCACGGCCTGTTCGGCGACGGTTGGGGTGACCACACCCGGCACACCGGTCAGCAGCTCATCGTAGACGTTCGCCCAGTGGCGGCGCCGGTCGTTCCACTCATCCAGATGGGCCAGCTTCACGTTGAGGATGGCGGCCTGCAGTGTGTGCAGCCGCTCGTTGAACGCGAACATATCGTGCTCGTACTTGTTGATGCGCCCGTGGTCGCGCATCTTGAGCAGCAGGTCAGCGAGCGCAGCGTCATCGGTGACCACAGCACCGCCCTCACCATAAGCGCCCAGGTTCTTGCCGGGGTAAAAGCTGAAGCACGCCACATCACCGAATTCGCCCGCACGCCGTCCATCCCAGGCGGCACCGTGTGCCTGCGCCGCGTCCTCGATCACCTTGAGGTTGTGCTTCTCGGCAATCGCCATGATGGCGGTCATATCGGCCATCTGGCCGTACAGGTGCACCGGCATGATGGCCTTCGTGTTCCCGGTGATGCGCTCTTCGAGCAGGGCCGGGTCGATGTTGTAGGTGGCCGGGTCGATGTCGACGAAGACCGGCTCAGCGCCCACATGCTTGATCGACGCGATGGAGGCGATGAAGGTGTGCGTCGGGCACAGAACCTCATCGCCGGGGCCGATGCCCAGCGCGGCCAGCGCCATCATCAGCGCGGAGGTGCCGCTGCCCACACCCACGCAGTGCGCGGTGTTCTGGTAGGTGGCAAAGGCCTCTTCGAAGTCCGTCAGCGGTTTGCCACCGACGAAGCGCGTGGTATCCAGGATGTGCCCGATGGCCGCCTGCACCTCATCCTGAATGGAGAGATACTGCGCCTTCAGGTCCACAAGTGGGATGTTTGCCATAACTGTCTAACCCCTTCGATAGGTTGAACGAACTTTATACAACCGGTGCTTGCACCGGATATACACACAATCAGTCGGCGGCGCTGCCTTCGGGTTCCGGCCTGCGGCCCCGCAGCGCGATCACGCCGTAGACGCCCAGGGCAGCCGTCGCGCCGACCAGCACCGCCAGCGCCGCCCCGATCTGCTCCATGCGTGGGATGAGGATCAGGCTGAGGCTGAGCATGGCGACGACCGCCACAAACCGGCTGATCGTCTCCAGGTGCGGGCGGTTGCTGCCCACCAGATAGGCGGTCGTCACGCCGTGGATGCCAAACAGGATCTGCGCGATGGCCAGCATCAGGCCGGTGGCCAGCTCAAAGACGTACTCCTGCCCGAAGATCAGCCCGATGACCCAGCGGCCCGCCACCGCATACCCGATGAACAACACCACGTTCACCGCGGTGGAAAGCAGCAGCACATTGCGCAGCAGGTCGCCGTGACGCCTGCGCCGGTCTTCCTCCTCCCCCTCTTCGGAGGCGATGCGCGGCATCAGCAGCGTGCTGATCCCGCCGGGGATGAAGGTGAACACGACCGTAAACGTCTTGGCCAGCGAGTACACACCGACCACCTCCTGCCCGGCGAAAAAATCCAGCAGCAGGATGTCGCTCGTCAAAAAGAGCGTATAGCTGGCGTGGGAAACCCAGATCGGCACGGCGAACTTCAGCAGCTCGCGGATCGTCTCCCGGTCGATCAGCTCCAGCCGGGGGCGGAAGCGGATCGGCCGCACCATCTGCAGGATGATGATCGGCGGGAAGTACACCAGCCCGTAGATCAAGAGGGCCAGCAGCGGCTCAGCGAAGCCCAGCAGGTTGATCAGCAGGAAGGCCAGCGCGATCTGCAGGATGTTGCTGGCCAGGTACGCGATCACCAGGCGGCCGGGTGCCAGCGCGCCGCGCGCCAGGCCCCAATACCCGTAGAACGCCGTAATGCCGATGTAGATGATCACGATGCCGATGGAAAGCCGGTTCAGCGCGGCAAGCACCGGCAGCGCTATCGCCAGCGTGATCGCGATCAGGACGGCCATCACAACAAGGGTGTTGGTCACCACCTTGTCCTGCCGATCGTCGTCCTTGCTGGCACTCAGAAAGCGGGCCAGCACGTGCTGCGTGAACGGCATCGTCAGGATGGCGACGGTCAGCGTGGTGTTGATCACATATTGGATGAAGCCGTAGTCGGCCCGGTCGAAGACGCTGGCCAGCAGAAACAGGAACAGAAACGCGAAGAAGCGCGCCGCGAACATGCCCATCGAGACGATGGACGATCCGCGCAGCAGGGACCAGTCGAACGCGGCCAGCCGGCGGCGCAGTGCGTTCACGTGATGGCCTCAATGCGGGCCAGCAGATCGGCGAAGTTGGTCTCCCATTCGTGCTGTTTCTCGTCGATCAGGCGGTGGATGCCCTCGGTGAGCACGGCCTCCTCGGCCCGGGCCTGCCGCACACCCTGCATGATGCCCTCGGCGGTATTGGGCACAAACACCGTGCCGCTGGTGAAAAAATCCCGCAGGACGGGCTGGTCGCTGAGGATCAGCGGCTTGCCGACCCGCACGCCATCCGTGCCCGCGCCCAACAGCGAATAGGGGAAGGTCGTCAGCGCCATGACCGCGTTGGCCCCATGCAGCATGTTCCAGTAATCGTCGCCGCGCAGGTACCCGACGAACTGCGCGTTGGGCGGTGCGTTTTCCACGGTGCCCGGTTTGGCCTTGGCCAGGTCCCCGGTGATCAGGAAGCGCACGCCGGGCAAGTCCGCGGCCGCCTCCAGGATCGGGGCCAGCGGTTCGTCCTCAGCAAAGGTGTTGACCACCGCCACATCGAAGGTCTCGCCCTGACCGTTCAGCCCGGCGGGTGCCTCAATGCGGTCCAGCGGGTTGGGCAGCACCAGCGCCGGGCTGCCCCACGCCTCGAACAGGTCGGCGTAGCGCTTCTGGTCCAGCACGTTGACCAGCGCAAACCGGCTCACAAAGCGCTGGAGCGGGGTGGTCCAGCCCCACTTTTTGGAATACAGCGAGGGCGGGTGGGTATCCATAATGAACGCCGCCCGGCTGACGCGCGTGTAGAGCATCACGTTGAGCGCGGCAAAGACCGGTGGGTTGGTGACGTAGATCACGTCGGGCCGGTCGCGCAGCAGCACCTGCCACGTCTTGATCGACTGGAGCACATACTTGAAGGGTGCCACAAACGGCCGCTTGTACAGCAGATAATGGATGTTGTGCAGGTCCGCCTGCAGATGGCGGGCGAAGCTGGCCGTGCGCTCCTCTTGCGGGGCCCAGACGATGGCAGCGATTCGTTTACTCACGCAGATAGTCCCCCTGTGCGCCCGCGATCAGCGCGAGCACGATCCAGATGTATTCCATCACACCGCTGAAGGTGAACACCTCATTGGTCATGCCCATGATCGACATCACGATCAGGATGGTGGCGGCGGCCACAGCCAGCTCATGCGAGGGGTTGTCCGGTTTGAAGATAATGCCGAACAGCCAGATCAGCGTCAGGATGAGCCACACGAAGTGGCCCAGCAGGCTGGGAAACCCTGTCCGGATCACCAGGTACAGATAGTGGTTTTCCGCCCAGCCCCAGGAGAGCCGCCCGAAGATGCCCGGCCCCATCCCCCACCAGAAGTTGTCCACCGCCAGCGGCCAGAAGATCTCCTGCCACAGCTCAAAGCGGAAGGCCAGCGTCTGCGGGATCCAGGTATCGCCCCCGCCGAACTGGTATTCCAGCCGGTCGGCCAGCAGCGGGCTGACGGCCAAACCCACCAGCGCCAATCCGCCCATCAGCAGCACAAACTGCCCGTTGATGCGCCCCTCGATGAACTCCAGCAGCACCAGCCCGATCACCAGGCCGCCCAACCCGGCAAACGATCCGCTGATGAACTGGCAGATCACCACCAGCCCGACGATGCCCAGCATCGCGAAATTCTGCAGGGGGTGCATGTCTTTGGGCTTCCACGCCGCGCGGATCAGCAGCAGGTTGATCATCAGGAAGGTGCCCAGCACGTTCCAGGCGCTCATCAGGGAGGTGACGCGCCCCAGTTCGGCGGCGGCCGCGCCGTGCTCGGAGGCATAGAACCGCGAGAGCAGGCTCGTCACCGGGCCGATGCCAAACGCCTGCAGCACACCCACAAACGAGACGATCGCCGCGCAGACCCACATGGTGAACAGCAGATTGTCGCGCTGCTTCTGCGTGGTCGGGATGCCGCGCACCACCCAGAAGAGCATCACGTACTGCACGGGCGCGGCCATCCGGATGATCTGGCTGGTGGAGTAGCCGATCCCCTGCAACGGTTGGAAGAACATCGGGGCGAGCATGGTGCCCGCCACCAGCGCCACCATGCCCAGGATCAGCAGGCCATGCGTCGGGACGCGGCGCTCCTTATCCCGGATGAGGAGGGGCAGCGCCACGCCAAACGCGCCGCCGAGCACCGCCTCATTGGGGATGAGTGCCGGGATGATGCCGCCGCGCTCCATGCCGCTCGTCAGCGCGATGGCCGCGATCAGTGCGTACAC
>JAADYX010000144.1 GCA_010092885.1 Chloroflexota bacterium
AGATGTGTATAAGAGACAGATGTGGGCGTCTACGATGTCGGTAGGGGTGGCGTCGCCCGCGCGGATCAGGCGGGCGAGTTCGGTGGCGCTGTGGGTGTGGAGCATCTCCATCATGCCAATCTGGTGATGGCGGCGACCTCGCCGCCGCTGGTATAAATGCGCGGGATGCGGCGCGAGACGCCGGTCACCACCTCATAGTTGATGGTATTGGCCCACGCTGCGATCTCCTCAGGGGGGATGGCGCTGCCGTCCTGTTCACCGATGAGCACGACCTCACTGCCCTCGGCGATGCCCTCAATGCCGGTGGCGTCCACCATGAACTGATCCATGCAGACGCGGCCCACGATAGGAGCGCGCTGCCCGCCGATCAGGACGGCACCCCGGTTGGAAAGGATGCGCTGGTAGCCATCGCCGTAGCCGACCGGCACCAGCGCAATAGCTGAGTCGGTGGGGGTGCGGTAGGTCAGCCCGTAGCCAATGCCCGATCCCTCCGGCAGGACCTTCAGCCGGGCGACGTGGCTCTTGAGCGTCATGGCCGGGCGCAGGGCGACCTCCCGTGTCACCTCGGCTGAGGGGTACAGGCCAAACAGGGCGATGCCGGGCCGCACTGCATCGAGGGCCATCTCCGGCAGGTCGAGCACGGCGGCACTGTTGGAGGCATGCCGCACCCGGAAGCGGAAGCCTGCCTCGGCTGCCTCGTCCAACGTCATCAGCAAGGACTCGTACTGGCACTGCGTGTAGCTCTTGTCGGTGCCGTCCGCCGTGGCGAAGTGCGTGAAGACCCCTTCCCAGTCGAGATGGGGCAGGGCGGCTGCCTCTTTAAGGAAGGGCACCACCTCCGGCGGGAGGAGCCCGTAGCGGCCCATGCCGGTATCGATCTTGAGGTGGACCGTGACCGTCTTGCCGAGCCTGCCGGCGGCGGCACTCAGGGCCCGCGCCGACTCGATGCTGCCCACGGAGGCGGTCAGGTCCGCGGCCACGATGTCTTCAGCCTCACCGGGCACGGTGTAGCACAGGTTCAGGATGGGGGCTGTGATGCCCGCCCGCCGCAGCTGGATGCCCTCGTCCGTGCGCCCAACTGCCAGCCGCGTGGCCCCCGCCGCGAGCACCGTCCGGGCGACGGGCACCGCGCCGTGACCGTAGGCATCGTCCTTGACAACGGCGATGATCGCCGAGTCCGGCCCGATGTGAGCGTTGAGGGTGCGCACGTTGTGGGCAATGGCATCGAGGTCAACCACCACGCTGGTGGTAAAGCGGCGCTCGATGGCGTCCTGCGCGTGTTTTCCGTTGGGCTTGAGCATCATAACCGGTTTTCCTGCGTGTCAGACGGATCATGTAGGGACCTATCTTAACAGATGATGCGCCCCGCGGGCGATCCTGACATGTGTCTTGTTGGGTCGGGGCTCAACGCTGTGCGGCGCGTGTGTTCCGCCGGGCATATAGGCGGCTATCTTGACAGATTTTGCGCGCTGTGCGCGATCCTGACCGGATCCATACCGTAGCAGCCCTACATGAGTTAGACAGTCATCGGGATCCATCCTATAATACACGCACTTCACGTTTGCACCGTAGGTGCATGGTTAGGGGGGCATATGTCCGGCGAGTTGATCCTGTATGTAGACGATGATCGCTTCAACCGCGTGCTGGTCAGCCGCGTGCTGAAGTCGTCCGGGTACGTCATGGAGGAGGCGGAGACAGGCAAGGGCGGCCTGGAAAAGGCGCAGCAGCTCAAGCCTGACCTCATCCTGATGGACATCAACCTACCGGATCTGGACGGCTACCAATGCACGGACCGCATCCGCAATATGCCGGATATCGCCGATACGCCGATTGTGGCCCTGACCGCCAACGCGATGGTCGGCGACCGGGAGAAGGCGCTGGAAGCGGGCTGCGACGGGTACATCTCCAAGCCGGTCGATGTCGATGAGCTGCCGCGGGAGGTCGCGCGCCAGCTGCAGGAAGCTGCCACGCGCGCCGCGCAGGGGCTGCCGCGTTCGGCTGCGGGGGAATACGCCGAGAAGAAGCGCAAGCAGACCGGTCAGCTGCGCGGGACGGGGGCCCTGCGCCGCACTCCCGCTGACGAGGAAGAACAGCAGGCTCCGCAGGCCGTTGAACAGGCCAAGCCGGCTGACGAGAAAAAGCCCGCCGCGACGAAGGCGGCCCCCGCCAAGAAGAGCGGCGCGCTGGACAAAGCCAAAGCGCGCAGCCTGGCCACAACAACCTCTCCATTGGATAAAGCAAAGAAGAAAGCCAGCAGCGGGATCTCACCGCTGGACAAAGCCAAGGCGCGTCTTCGGTCGGGGAATTCGCCGCTAGACAAGGCCAAGGCGTCCTCTCCGTTGAACAAGTCGGACAAAAAAGATGAAGAGAAAGACGACGACAAACCTGCTGGGGGTTAGGTGATGACCGACAAAAATGACAAAAAACAGGAAAAAGACGAACAGGCCGAGGACGCTGGTGTGGCCTCCCGGGCTGATTTCCGCAAGGCGATAGAAGCGCGTAAAGCCCGCGAGGAATCCCGCCGTAAGGACAAGGCCGCATCGTCAGCCGACCAGCCAACCGTCATGGCGTCACGCTCCGCATTGGAGCGCGCACGCGCCGCCCGTCTGGCCCGTGAGAAGAAGAAGGGGGGCGGCGAAGAGGCCGCCGCCAAAGAACCGGCCGACCAGGCCGATCCCGATGCCACCGACGCCAAGAAGGTCGGGGCACCCCCGGCTGCGGAAAAGCACGCGGTCACGCAGGATAAGGCCGCAGAGGTCAAGCCGTCCACGGAGGAAAAGGCCGGGGGGGATGGGGCCAAGCCATCCGCCGAAGCCCGCCGCCGCGTGATCGACCCGGCGGAGGCCCATGTGCTGGTCGTGGAAGACAACGTGCCCAACTTCGTGCTGATCGCCCGTCTGCTGGCGTATATGGGCATCCAGCGCTGTGAGTGGAAGACCTC
>JAADYX010000145.1 GCA_010092885.1 Chloroflexota bacterium
ACCTACACACTGCGTTTCGTGCTGCTCGATGAACGGGGGGAGCCGGCCAGCGCACCGGTCACGGCGGGTGAGGTCGCGCTGGCCGGCACACCGCGCGTTTTCAGCGTGCCGGACGGGCTCACACCGGCGGCTGTTACCTTCGGCGAGGTGGTGGCACTGCGCGGCTTCGCCCTCAGGCAGGCGGAGGACACGCTCAGCGTGGATATCGCCTGGGGGGCCGCTGCCCAAATGGACACTGACTACACTTACTTCGTGCATCTGTTTGACCCGGCCACGGAAACCATCGTCGCGCAGATCGACTCGATGCCGCGCGCGTTTACCTATCCGACGTCCGCTTGGGTTGAGGGGGAGATCGTCACGGAGACGCTCACCCTTGATCTGAGTGAGGTGCCGCCCGGCAGCTACCGGATTGCCATCGGGTGGTATTCAGATGCGGGACGCCTTACGCCGGCCGATGCGGGGGGCGATCCACTGCCCGATGGCCGTGTCATCCTTGATGCTGTAATTGCTCACGACTAGGAGCACCCTATGCTGAAACTCTATTCATGGAACGTCAACGGAATCCGCGCCGCACAGCGCAAGGGGTTCCTCGACTGGCTGGCGCGCGAGCAGCCGGATATCCTGGGTGTGCAGGAAACCAAAGCGCACCCCGAGCAGTTGGACGATGAACTGCTCAACCCGCCGGGCTACCATACCTATTGGGCATCCGCCGAACGCAAGGGCTACAGCGGTGTGGCGCTGTTCACCCGTGAAGAGCCCAACGCGGTGACGATCGGGTTGGGGGTTGAGGAATACGATGCCGAAGGGCGCACGATTATCGCCGAGTACGACCGCTTTGTGCTGATGACGGCATACTTCCCGAACGGCAGCCGCGACCACAGCCGGGTGCCGTTCAAGATGCGGTACAAGGCGGACTTTCTGGCGACAGCTAACGCATACCGGGCGCAGGGCAAAGCGGTCATCTTTTGCGGGGATGTGAACACCGCGCATCGCGAGATTGACCTGGCGCGGCCCAAGCAGAATCAGAAGACCACGGGCTTCCTGCCGGAGGAACGCGCGTGGATCGACAGGGTGGTGGATGAGGAGGGCTATATCGATATCTACCGGGCGCTGAATCCCGATGAGGAGGGCGCATACAGCTGGTGGTCCTACCGGGGTACGGCGCGGGCGAACAACGTCGGCTGGCGCATTGACTACTTCTTCATCTCGCCTGATCTGCGCGATCAGGTGGAGGAAGCCGCCATCCACGCCGATGTGGCGGGCTCCGACCACTGCCCGATCAGCCTGACGTTGAGCTGAGAGAGGATGCCCAACCGCGGGCGGCGGGCATCCTCCAAAGGGTTACTCGGCGTAGATGGTGGTCTCCGGGAAGAAGGCCGCCCATGAGAACCAGAAGTGGTCGGTGCTGGGCAGGCGTTCGAGCTGTGTGCCTTCGAGTTCGCCAGCGGTGGCCTGGCCGAGCACATTCCATGTGCTGCCGGTCTGCTCGTCGATGATGTCTTCGCCTTCTACGGTGAAGGTCAGCACCTCGCCGTCGACCTCCGGGTTGAAGACGCCGGTAGCGCCGACATCCTCGGCTTCGGCGATCACCGAGTCACCGAGGGCGGTGTTCGCGCCGAAGCGGTGGAAGATCACAACGGGCTGGCTGTTGACCATATCGTTCACGGCGCCAACTTCCTCCAGCAGGCTGTAGGGGTAGGCCACGGCCTGATCCTCGATGACGACGCCGACCACCCGGCTGAGGGCGGGCAGCCGCTCATCGATTTCACCATTGAAGAGGAACGGACGTGAGTCCTCCACTGAGTCATAGAAGGCATAGGGGTTGGTGCCGTAGGCGGCGGGCGAGTAGATGCCAGTATCACGGGAGAGGACGGTGCCCTGCGGATGCGCTTCGCTGAACTGAGCAAAACCAACCAAACCGCTTGGGACGATCACAAGCTGGTCACCGGCATGTTCACCGACGATGCCCTCTCCGGTGAACTGCTGCCAGAGGCTTTCGGTGGTGCGGTCGTACATCACCAGGTCAGAGTTGCGCAGCAGGCCGGAGACGCCGAAATCGTAGGGCTCAGCGTCCGGGTCGACGCGCGCATCGAAGACGAGGGCGGAGTTGCACAGCGGGCAGAACGTCACGGCGATGGGCACGCCGCCCAGCTCATCGTTGGCGATCTCGTGGCGGGTGAGGATCGAGAGCGGATAGGCGCGGGCCTCGCCGTTTAGCTCGACGGAGATCACAGGATCGTTGTCGACCAGCCACTCACTGGCCTCTTCAATCGATTCGTACTGTGGATCGTCGATTGACGGGATGCCATCGCGCGGCGGCCCGCCGCTGATGAGTTCGCTCAGGTCGATGGTGGTCTGGCTCCAGTCAGTTCCCCAGCTGCTGGTGGCACGGGCCACCCCTGGCGATAGGGTATTGTCCGGGTCTGCTTCGGTTGACTCTTGGGTGTCTTCTGTCGGCGACGTAGTTTCACCGGCGGGTGTTTCTTCCACGGTGGGCTCCTCAGTTGGGATGGGATCCGTCACTTCTACGGCAGCTGTGCCTGCGCAAGCAGTGAGCAGCACAGCTGCCACAAAGGGTAGCCATTTCACAAATAAACCTCTCCAGTATCTTTTTTTCTCTACCCTTCAGACGCCAATCGTTGGGGGTTCCTTACCCGGATTGCACCATGTCACGGGCCCGGCTATCATCGGCTGGTGCCAATCGTCAGAGGTTAGGGGGCAATTTGTCGATCACAGGCGGGACCTTTGCGGTCTTTCTACTCGTCGTTCTGGTGGTGTACTACCTGCTGCCACGGCGTGCACAGAACATCTGGCTGCTGCTGGCTTCGCTGGCATTCTATGTGACGTGGGCACAGGCACTGGCACTGGCGCTGGCCGTCATGATCGCTGTGAACTTCCTGCTCGCGCAGCGCATGGTCACACTGGAACGAACACCGCGCCGCCGCCTGATGTGGGTGGGGATCGTCTTCAATCTGATGGTAGTGCTCGTCTTCAAATACTTCGATTTCTTCGTGCCGGACTTCCAAGCACTGGTGGCACGGGTCGCACCGCTGGACACGCCCTGGATCAGCAGCCTGCGGATCTTCCTGCCGATTGGCCTTTCCTACCGCCAGCTGGAGATGATCAGCTACCTGGTGGAGGTCAACCGCAAGCAGGTGAAGCCCGCCACCGACCCGGTGGACTTCAGCCTGTTCGCCACGTGGTTCCCCAAGCTGTTGGCCGGTCCCATCGAGCGCTACCGGACCTTCATGCCGCGGCTGCAGGAAGCGCGCCGGGTGGATGGGAAACAATTCGCTCGCGGGGTGACGCTGATCCTGATCGGCCTGGTGCGCAAGCTGATCCTGGCCGACATTCTGTTGATCGTGATCCCTGAGACGCTTTTTGCCACGCCAGCGGCGTTTTCAGCCGGGGACCTGTTCTGGTGGGGGTTGGCCTCGGGCATATACCTGTACAACGATTTCGCCGGGTATTCGGCGTATGTGCGCGGGGTCAGCGCGCTGTTCGGGTTGGAGATGATGCAGAACTTCCGCACGCCGATGTTCTCGCGGACCTTTGCTGAGGTGTGGTCCAACTGGCATATCTCGCTTTCCAGCTGGATCCGGGATTACATCTACCTGCCGATGACGCGCTCGTTGATCAAGCAGTTCAAGAAGACGGGGGCCGCACTCGCGCAGGTGATCCCAAGTGCCGCGGCGTGGATGGTGAGTGCGGTGTGGCACGGCCTGACGGCTCCCTTCCTGCTGTGGGGTGCCCTGATGGGATCGCTGCAGATCCTGGAGAACGTGCCCGCCCTGGCAGGCATTGAAGTCAAGCCGATGAAGCAGCGCCCCTTATGGCGGCAGGTGATTGGCAACTTCTGGGTGATTGCCATTGGCGGCATGGCCACTCTGCCGTTTCTGTTGGATGTGCCAACCTCCGTGGCGGTCTGGCGCAGGCTGCTGACCCCGACCTGGGGCCTGCCGGATATCCGGGTGGTGCTGTTCATCGCGGCGACCTACGGGTTGGATTACTTCCGCTTCCACTACGGGGAAGCCTTCCCCGTGGAGATGCCGCGTTGGGCCCAGGTCGGGGCGTTGGGATCGGTACTGCTGGTGTTGTTCGTGGTCACCATCACCGATTTTGATACGCCGTCGTTTGTGTATCAGGGGTTCTAAGCGCTAGGGGCGCTCACCGAGGGTGAGGTCAACCGTCACTTCTTCACCACCGCGCAGCACCGTCACCTCAATGGTCTGACCGGGCTGCGTATTGAACACCAGATAGCTGTTCAGGTCGTTGAAGTCACGCACGGGCTGCCCGTCCAGCGCGATGATCAGGTCACCGCCCTCACCCGTTTCCGGGTCGGCTGCGATCAAGCCAGCCTGCTCGGCGGGGCCTCCCGGTACGACATCAAGCATGTAGGCGCCGCGAGTCTGCGAGAGGCCGAAGACCTCTGCTTCAGTCAGAGACACCTCACTGTCGAAGGCGGCTCCCATGTAGGGATAGGTGTACGTGCCGGCTTCGATCAGGACCGGGACGATCT
>JAADYX010000146.1 GCA_010092885.1 Chloroflexota bacterium
AGATGTGTATAAGAGACAGTCATCACCGACATCACGACCACTATCGCCGGGGAACCCGGCTTTTGGGCGGAGATCATCGTGCCGTATACCGCTGTCCGTCTGGAGCCGAGTGGTGCACCCTACCGCATCGAGGATCCGGAAGACGAAACGAACATCATCAGCGTGGTGGGTTTTTACGGCAGCGTGCATCGTGTTGTGGCTGCTGAGCCGGATGGCGCGGGCTTTATGTGGTACAAGCTGTTCAACGACAAACCGGACGAAACGCCGTTTTATTACATTCTGGCGCGGCACATGCGCATGATCCCGCCGTCCGCATTTGAGCCGATCAACCCGGGGGCTGACAAGATGATGGAGGTCAACCTCACTGAGCAGACCATCACCTGCTACGAGAGTGGGGTGCCCGTCTTTTCCACACTGACCAGCTCCGGCGGCGATGGGTTCGCCACACCGCTCGGCGAACACGCCGTGGTCTACAAGCAGCCATCGCGCTACATGTTCAGTGATCCGGAGCAGGAAGCCTTTAGCGACCCGAACTTCTTCGATCTGCCGGGTGTGCCGTTCAACATCTTCTTTACAACGCTTGGGCACGCGATCCATGGTACTTACTGGCACGGCGACTACGGCCGGCCGCGCAGCCACGGTTGTCTCAATGTCCTGCCGGAAACAGCCCGCTGGCTCTACCGGTGGGTGGAACCGGTCGCACCGTACGATATGGATGCGGCGGGCAGTTCCGCTGATCCGGGCACACCGATCATTGTGGTGTAGCCCGCCAACAGAAAAGGAAATCCCTTGAAACGATTGATCCTGCTCGGTGTGATGATAGCCCTTGTTGCATGCGGTGGTGCCGAAACCGCCGAACCGACACTGACCCGCACGCCGGAGTCCGCTGCGGAAGCTGAGGCGACCGACGTCCCTGAGGATGTGGCTGTCACGGTGACTCCCTCCGAGGCTGACCCAACTGCCACGCCGCCCGACGATGACACCGGCACAGATGATGACGCGCCGTCCCCTGAGCCGGTGACGACGATCCTGCCTGTTACCCAATCCGGGCCCGCACCCACATCGGAGGCGGGGTCAGGCGTGGTCGAGTCCACACCGCAGCCTACCAGCGATACACGCGGTGTGCTCGCCCCGGATACCAGCGGTCCCCAGGACAGCCTCACCAGCGAAGAACAGGCCGCTGCGGCTGAACAGCCCTACACGGGCACCCGCTGCCGCATCGATGTAGAGACGTACACCTGCTCGTGCATTCAGGACAGCGCGACCGCGTCGTTCACCTATTCCGACAGCAACAACGCGCTGTTCACCATTTCGGCGGCTGGCAACACCTCCAACTTCCAGCTGAGCCGTCTTGGCATCAACGCATGGCAGGGCACCGCCGCGGGCGCGCAGAACACGACCCTTTCCATCCTGATCGTCATGCGTCCCAACGGGTTCGACCATCAGGTGGGCGTGCTCTTTGCCACCGGGCAGGACGTTACCTGTGTGAACGAATGGTTCCGCTGAGGGTGGTGCCGTCGAAATCCGTTAGCTCAACCGGCGTGATCGTGTTGGCCAGGTCCGCCGGTCCGTTGGCTTCCACCGGTACATAGTGGGGCGTGTAGCCCGTCCACCGGATGCCGTCCGGTCCGGATCCCCTGGCTGACTCCCACAGCACGGGGGCCGTGCGGCCCACCTGCCCACGCTGGAAGGCCGCCCACTGACCTTCACTGAGCGCCAGCATCTGCTGCATGCGCTCTTTTTTGATCCAGTTCGGAACGTGGTCCGGCCTGCGTGCCGCGGCAGTGCCGGGCCGCGCTGAGTAGGGAAAGCAGTGCAGCCGGGCGAAGCCCAAAGTGCGCACGAAGTCCAGCGAGTCACCGAACTCCGCTGCCGTCTCGCCGGGGAACCCGACGATGATATCGGTCGTCAGGCACAGATCCGGGATGCGGCGGCGGGCGGCCTCCACCAGCGCGCTAAACTGCGCCTGCGTGGTGCGCCGGGCCATGCGGCGCAGTGTCGCATCTGAGCCGGACTGCAGCGGCAGATGCAGATGCGGGCACAGCCGGTCATCCGACCACAGCTCGAAGAAGTCCGGGGTCAGATCCCACGGCTCAAGTGAGGAGAGGCGTATGCGCTCCACGCGGGTGCGATGCAGCACAGCCCGCACCAACATCGCCAGGTCCTCACCGTGATCCTGCCCCCACGACCCAAGATGCACGCCAGTCAGCACCACCTCGCGATAGCCCGCTTGCGCCAGCGCATTGATCTCGCGGATCACCTCGCCCATTGGGCGGCTGCGGCCCGCGCCGCGTGCCAGGGTTGTCACGCAGAAGGTGCAGCGGTTGTCGCACCCATCCTGCACTTTGACGAAGGCCCGCGTCCGGCCCAGCGTGCCAGGTGGCAGCGGGTCGCGCTGGTGGGGTTCCAGGTCGTAGGGGGCATCAGCGCTGCCGCTCACCAGCGGGACGAGCCTGTCCTTATCGAGGTTATCGACGATTTCCGCAACGTTCGGCAGGCTGGCGACCTTCTCGGGCGCGATCTGCGCGTAGCAGCCTGTCGCGATGATCGCGGCATTTGGGTTGGCCCGCGCGGCCTGCCTGATCAGGCGGCGGCTGACCTTGCCCGCGTTGCGGGTGACGGCGCACGTGTTGATCACCACGCGGTCGGCTTCCTCCGGCGTGTCGACGATCGTGTCGCCGCGTGCAGCGAATTCACGCGCCATCTGCTCAATTTCTGCCTGGTTCAACCGGCAGCCCAGAAAATCCAGGCTGTCTCTTATACACATCTCCGAGCCC
>JAADYX010000147.1 GCA_010092885.1 Chloroflexota bacterium
ATCCTGCTGGCGGCCTGCGGCGGGCCGGTGGCCGTCGAACCAACAGCGCTCGATCTGCAAGGCATTCTGGCCGACAACGCCGACCCGCAGGGACCGGCGACCGTCGCGGTGGTGGTCACGCCCGCGGGCACGGTCAGCGCGGCGGTGGGCCGGTTCGATACGGCGGGTGGCAACCGCCTGGCCTCCACGCAGGATACCTTCCGGATCGGCAGCGTCAGCAAGATGTTCACGGCGGTGGCGGCGCTGCAGCTGGTTGATGACGGCGTGCTCAGCCTGGACGATACCGCCGCCGACTGGCTCGACCCGGCGGTGATCGATGGGGTGGCCAACGCCGACCGGGCCACCGTCGAGCAGCTGTTGAACCACACCAGCGGCGTGCCGGACTATCTGGACGATGCCTTCTTCGCCGAGGCCTACGCCGCCAACCGGATATGGCGCGCGGACGAAACACTCGATTATGCGGCGGGCTACCTGCCGGGCTTCGCGCCGGGGGCCGGATTTGAGTACTCCAACACCAACTACATCCTGCTGCACCTGATCGTCGAGGCGGCGGGCGGCGCCCCGCTGCATACCGCCATCCGGCAGGGGATCCTCACGCCGCTGGCGCTTGAGGACACCTACACACAGATCAGCGAGCAGGGCACGGCACCCGCACGCGGCTACGAAGATGTGGACGGCGACGGGCGCGCCGAGGATGTCACGATGATCAACGATGGGGCGGGCCTCGGCGACGGCGGGCTGATCAGCAGTGGGGCGGATGTAGCGGCCTTCCTGCAGGCGCTGGTGCTCGACGGCGACCTGCTCAGCGCGGAGCTGACCGACGCCATGCTGGCCGACTACGGCGGCGAATACGGTCTGGGCATCGAGGTGATCGACTCGCCGTGGGGCCCGCAGATCGGGCATGGCGGCGCGGTCACCGGCTATGAGGCGCTCGCCTACACCTTCCCCACCTACGAGACAACCGTCGTCGTGCTGACCGGCAGCTTCGGCGCGGTCGAGCTGACCTTCATCGTTGATGAGATCATGGACACCCTGTATCCGTAAGGAGGATCATCATGAGAGACAAAGACCGCATCGCCGAATTGGAACGCCGCGTGGACGAGCTCGAACAGCAGATGCGCCGGCTGCTCAAGGACCGGGGCCAGCCCGTTAGGACCAGCGGCGAGGCCGTCGACCCGGTCGTGCTAGACGCGATCCGCGCGGGCCGAAAGATCCAGGCGGTCAAGGCGTACCGGGAACAGACCGGCGCGGGCCTGAAAGCCGCTAAAGAGGCGGTCGAGGAGCTGGAACGCCGCATGAAGCGCGGGGAGTTGTGATTACCCTACCCGGTGATACTAGCAGACGGGCAGCCTAGCAGCTCACGGTACGGCGCAGGCGCTCCGGCAGCAGGTCGGTGAGCTGCTGCTGCTCAAACGGGGTGAAGGGGCGCAGTATCCAGATGAGGGCGGCGTACACAACCAGCGAGGTCCCCAGCGCGACCCACACGTTCAGCGGGGCCAGCAGCCACGCCGCCGCGCCCATCGCGCCCGCGGGCACCGCGATCCGCCAGAGGGCACCCACCCAGTTGATCCGGCCCAGCGGGGCCAGTAGGACCATATAGAAGAAGGCCAGCAGCACAAACTCGCTGAGGATGGTCATCGCCGCGGCGGCGGGGAAGTTGTAACGTGGGATGAGGATCAGGTTGCCCGCCACGTTGAAGCCCGCCCCGAACACAAACGCCCACGTCAGGATGCGCTGCCGGTCCAGCGCGATGATGACGTAGTTGGTCACGCTGTTGATCCAGCCCAGCGGGATGCTCCACACGAAGATCTGCAATGCGATCGCGCTGTACGGCAGGAAGGCCGCCCCGGCCAGGATGCCGATCAGCAGGGGGGCCAGCAGGGTCGTGATCACGGCGGTGGGCAGGCTCAGCAGGGTCAGCAGCTTGACGGAGAACACATAGCTGCGTTTGAGCAGAGCGCGGTCCTCAGCGGCCTGGCGGCTCATCACGGGGAAGAGCGCCTGCGTGAAGAAGGCCGGGATCACGTTAATGGCGTCGATCCACTTGTAGACCACGCCGTACCAGCCGACCACCTGCGCCGTGGTCAGCAGTTCCAGCAGGATCACGTCGATGCGAAAAAAAAGGGTCGCCAGCAGATGGTTGATCATCAGTGGGAAGGATTCACCCATGGCGCTGCGCTGGAGCTGCCAGTCGAAGGTGGGGCGCGGCACGAAAAACTGTTGGAGCGTCAGCCAGCCGAGCAGGGCCAGGGTGATCGCGTTGACGATGATGCTCACCGCGGCCAGCCCCACGATGCCCGTGCCCAGCAGCAGCGCGATCATGCCCAGGGAGGCGACCAGCATCGTGCTGATGGTCTGGGTGGCGGCGGGATATTCGGCCTTCTCGTAGGCGTAAAACAGACCAGTCAGCCCCTTGTTGACCGTGGAGATGAACAGGCCGATGTACAGCAGCCAGATCGCGGTGACGGTGACGGCGGGCAGGGGTGAGTCGCCAAGGGCGTTGCGCGCCGCGATAAAGGCCACCAACAGCGGGATGCCCAGCACCGCGATCGCCAGCCGGATGATCGTCGTGTTGACCAGCCAGCGGTTGGCCGCCTCTTTGTCGCGGGCGACCTCGCGCATCAGCAGGGTATCCAGCCCGAAGTTGGAGAGGATATCGAACCAGCCGAAGATCAAGACGGCGTAGGTGTACTGCCCCGCCCCGACAGGGCCCAACAGCCGCAGATAGACGATCGCGAAGGCGAACTGGATCCCCCGGTTGAACAGGTTCAGCACAATGGGCGTGATCGCGTTTTTGGCCACGCGGCGGGCGGCGCTGCCCTCCTCACTCTCGCGGTAGAAGTACCGCCAGGCATACACGCCCAGCGCGAACACCAGCCCGATCCCCGCCATGAAGGACACAAACCCGCCCAACCACACGCTGTTCGGGCTGTAGCTCAGCCGGACTGTCCAGCGGCCTTCCGCCAGCCGCACCCCCTGAAAGGTGCCGTTCACCTGGACGACCTTCGCCTCGACCTCGGCGGCATCGCCTGCACCAAGGGGGCGCACAAACGCCCGCCAGCCCGGATAGGCGTTCTCCGTGACGATGAGCCACGCCGGGTCGCTGACGTTCACATCGATCCAGGTGTCGGCCGGCGTGTTGACCGTCAGCGTGGCCTCCCCGCGGAAGTCCTCCGGCGGGGTGTGCACTGCGGGCGGGAACACCTTGATGAGCACCGTGGTCCGCACATCGTAGCTGCGTGCCGCCTCCTGAATGTCACCCTCGTAGAACACGGTGGCGCTCTGCGGCACCGTGAAGGCGCGCGGGTAGGCGTCGACGTTCTCGTAGATGGTGACCGCCTCGTCGCTGTAGACGGGGTTATAGGGCGGCAGATCGATGGTAGTCACGGTGATCACGTAGCGCACCCCCAGCAGATCGAGCGCCGGGGAGACGAGGGAGTCCGGGTGGGCGGTGTACAGCGGCGCGATGCGGTTGTACAGCAGATCGCCCTGCGGTTGGATCACCCGCATGAAGTCAGCATAGCTGCCCAACAGCAGGCTGTCATACCCGGCGGCGTCTTCCAGGCCGTGCAGCCACCCGATGTTGCTGTTGATCGTATCCGCGCCGGGCTCCTCGTAGGCGATGTAGCGCCATGGATCGAGCGGATCGTAGTGGTCGGCCAGCCACGCTATCGACTCGGGCTGCACGTCCAGCAGGGCCGGATCGTTGGCCGGGTACAGGCCGCCATAGGCCAGCGCCATATCCACGATGAGCAGGGCGGGCGCGGCGATCCACCACGCGGGGACCTCGCGCACGGTGATCCGGGCGGCGGCCAACAGCAGGACTCCCCCGCTGCCAAGCAGCATCACCGCGAGGATCGCGGCGTTGCGGACCTGGTAGCTGTAAAACGCGCGCCCATCCGGGAAGGCGTTCGCGGCGAGGGCCAGCCCCTCAAAGGTACGCTGCACCAGATCCGCCGGGTAGGCGATCCGTGAGACGACCACCCCGCCGATCACCAGCGCGCCCGCGGCCAGGCACAGCGCCGCCAGCCAGCGGATCGTTTTGGGCGGGAGCCGGTTGAGCGCCTGCGCGCCGATCCCGGCGAGCACGGCCAGGCACAGAGTCAGCGGCCACACCCATCTGAACGGCGAGTGGGACTGGTTAATGAAGGGCAGGCCGTAATAGAGGAGGGCGTAGGTCGGGGTGCCGAACACGAACGACAATGACAGCACGCCTAACACCGCGAAGAGGGGGCCCGGGGAACCCGGCTCGGGCCTGACCACCGCAGCGATTCCGGCGATCCCCACCAACACCAACGGCAGGATCCCGACGTACGCGCCGCCTTCCACGTAATTCTTGATGCCCCACTCCGTGCTGCGCACCGGGTCACCGAAGGCGTTCTCCGTCAGGGCTACGCGCTCCCCGGTGA
>JAADYX010000148.1 GCA_010092885.1 Chloroflexota bacterium
CCCAGGCGGTGAACTTCGCCGCGGAGCCCGACGTCCTGTTGGAGCTCATCTATACGCAGACCGGCAAGCTGATCGACACGACGAACTTCTACATCATCCTTCACCGGCCTGAGGTCAATGCGCTGACGTACGGCTTCTTCCTGGAAGGACACGAGCGCTTCGAGCAGAATGAGGGCCGGGCCTTCCGCGATAACATCGGGTTGGAGGGCGAGGTCATCCGCACGGGGCGTCCTATCCGTACGGATGACTACCTGGCTGAGTGTGCGCGGCGCGGCGTCCAGGCCCGCCCGGAAAGCAAGCACTACGCCTGGATGGGCGTTCCCCTGAACGCCGGTAATGAAACGCTGGGCGCGATGGTCGTGGCGAGCTTCATCCCCGGCGTGACCTTCACCGACGAGCAGCTTAAGGTCTTCTGGGCGATTGCTGACCAGGCGGCCACCGCCTTGGACAAGGCACGTCTGTTCCGCGAGACGGAAGTGCGCGCACTGCAGCTGCAGTCGCTCAACGAGATCAGCACGCAGCTGTCCTCCACGCTGGACCTGGAAAACCTGCTCAGCCGGATCATGCGCAGCGCGGTTGAGATCCTCCAGTGCGATGCCGGATCGCTGTTCCTGGTCGACGAGGATACCGGCGACCTGGTCTTCCGTGTGGTGGAAGGCGGGGCACAGGACCTGGTCGGGCAGCGTATTCAGTGGGGCATGGGCATCGTCGGGCAGGTCGCCGAAACGCGCGAACCGGTGATCGTGCACAACGTCAGCGAGGACACACGCTGGCTGCGCGACCTGGACGAGCAGACCGAGTTCGAGACGGAGTCCATTCTAGCGGTGCCGCTGCTCATCCACGATGAGTCGTTGGGCGTGCTGGAAGTGATCAACAAGCGGGACGGCTCACCGTTCACCGGCGACGACATCGCCCTGCTGACCACCTTCGCCGGTCAGGCAGCAGTCGCCATCGAGAACGCGCGGCTGTACGAGGCCACCGACGCAGCCCTTTCAGCCCGTGTAGACGAACTCCAGAACCTCCAGCGCATCGACCGCGAGCTGAACCGCACCCTCAATTTTGACCGCGTGTTGAGCATCACGCTGGACTGGGCGCTGCGCGTAACGGGCGCTTCAGCAGGCATGATCGCCATGCTGCCCGCTGAAGGTGAGGGCCTGCAGATCGCCGTGTCACAGGGCTACCGTGACGACTTCATTGCGGAGTACAGCGAAAAGCCCCTCCCCCTGAGTATGGGCATCGCGGGCCGGGTGATGTCTACGGGTACGCCGGAGTTCAGCGCTGACGCGACCGAGGATGAGCAGTTCGTCAATGTGGCCAAACAGCCCTCCGTGGCACAGATCACGGTGCCCATCCTGCGCGCCAACACCCCGATCGGCATTCTGGTGATCGAGAGCAGCATTCCGGGTCTGTTCTCCACGACCGACTTCGAATTCATCCAGCGTTTGGTGGAGCACGCCGCGGTCGCCATCGAAAACGCGCGCCTGGTGCAGGGCATCGAACGGGCGAACCTCGAGAAGACCGACCTGATGCGGACCATCGCCCACGAGCTCAACAACCCCATGACCTCTATCAAGGGGTACACCGATCTCCTGCTGACCGGCGCCATCAGTGAGGACATGCAGAACCAGTTCCTCAACACGATCCGCAACAACACGGACCGCATGCGGCGCATCGTCGATGACCTGCGTGATGTCGCCCATATCGACTCCGGCCAGCTGAAGCTCCAGCGCACAGCCGTTGACCCGGTTGCCCCGGTTGATGTGACGGTACGCAGTCTGCAAAGCCTGATCGAGGACAAAGAGCAGCACCTCGAAATGCATATCGAAGACGACCTGCCGCCCATCTACGCGGACAACACGCGCCTTGAGCAGATCATGACCAACCTGATCAGCAACGCGCACAAATACACACCGGAAGGCGGCACTATCGAGATCCGGGCTACGCTTGAGACAGTCACGGATGAGGCAACCGGCCAACAACAAGATGTGGTGCACTACGTCGTGCGTGATACGGGCATCGGTATGTCCGAGGATGATCTGGCCCAGCTGTTCACCAAGTTCTTCCGGACCCAGCGCGGCAAGGAAATGGCCAAGGGTACCGGCCTGGGGCTGGTGATCACCAAGTCCCTGGTGGAGGACCACGGCGGGCAGATCTGGGTGGAAAGCGAAGTCGGGGTCGGCACCACGTTCCACTTCACGATACCGGCAGCCGACGTACCGGAGACCGAAGAAGGCACCACAGCCGGCTGATAACCGCCATGGATGCCCTGCGGCGGTGGATCGACGAGGAAGCCCGGCGCTTGCAGGCGGCGGGCAAATCCGGCCTGCTTGACCTGCTTGAGAACTTCCTGGACGCCTTCTTTGGTGCGCAGTACACGCACGCGGCGGCCCTGCTCGCCCGCCTGGAAGAGGCCATTGAGGCCTATCAAGAACCCTCGTGGCGGCTGCTGACCGCCTACTACCGCGCCCTCATCGCGCTCAATTGGGAAGGCAACGTCGCTGGGAGTCTGGATATCGCGCTTAACGGGTATCTGACCGCCGAACGGCTGGGGCCGCGCGCCGCCACGCTGAGGATGTTCCTGCATGAAGTGATGCTCTACGCTTGGCTGGCCACGGACGGTCCGGGGTATGCCTCCACGGCGCTGGATACCCTGGCTCAGCTGCGCACCGTTGACAACGAATCGGCAGCGCGGGCGGATCTGCTGCGCGCGCACTGCCTGGCCCATCAGGGGCGGGGTGCGGAAGGCAGCCAGACCCTTAACCGCCTGGCCGCCGAACTCGACTGGCCTGCGCCCTACCTGCACAGCCTGCGCGGCACGTCCCTGCTCTGGCAGGAGCGCTATCCGGAGGCGCTGCACGCCTTCGAGCGTGCCCTGAGCGGGTTCGGCGAGTTTGCCATGCTGCACGAGTGCAATGAGATCCGGCTGGCGATTGCCAATCTGCACCTGGATGCCGGGGACTATCAGGCGAGCATCCACGCCGCTGAGCAGCTGCTGGTACGCGCCAGCGACACCGGCAATGACGGTCATCTGGGCTTGGGCCTGGCCGTATTGGGCAGCGCGCTGCACAGGCACGGCCAATGGCTGGAGGCAATCGGCTGCCTGACGGTCGCGCTTGAAACGCTGTACGGACGCGGCTGGCTGCGTGACGAAGCCGAGATCGCGCTGGAACGCATCACCATCTGTGGGAAGTTGGACGATCACCACCTGTGTGACGAAACCATCCACGCGGAAGCCGCACAGCGCGTCTACCGCCTGCGTTCGACCGACCTCATCGACCGCCTAAATGAGTAGGTTGACAGGTCACTGGTGCTGCGATAGAATTCCGTAGGTTAGCTACAAATTGCTCCAACTCATCCAGAGCGGTGGAGGGACCGGCCCTATGAAACCGCGGCAACCGGCAGCAGTCTGCAAGGTGCCAATTCCGGCAGAGAATTCTGGAAGATGAGAGAGGGTCGTCATACCTAAGCTGATGATGCGCCTCCTCTCTACGAGATGGGGGCGTTTTTCTTATACTGGCTGGCCGTTTGACTGACTACCATGAAAGGACCCAGACCATGGCACGTAATATCGTTGTCACCGAGTACGACGGAAAATCCATTGAACAGCGCCCGGTCGAGATCGTCGAGCGCAAGGGCATCGGCCACCCCGACAGCCTGTGCGACGGCATCGCTGAGCGTGTCTCAGTGGAATACACGCGCTGGTGCAAAGAGCACCTAGGGCGTGAACTGCACCATAACTTCGACAAGGTGCAGCTTGTGGCGGGCGACGTCGCAATCCGCTACGGGAGCGCGGAACTGCTCAAGCCGATCCGCATCCAGATCGCAGGCCGGGGTACGCCTGAAGCCGCCCTTGAGGACGGCACCCGGATCAAGGTGCCCATCGACTCCATCGCGATCAACGCGGCCAAGGCCCATATCCGCGAGACCATGAAGTACCTCGATCCGGACGAGCACTGCGTCATCGACTGCTACGCGGGGCGCGGTTCGGTTGAGCTGACCCACGCCGTCAATGAAGTCACCGCCAACGACACCAGCTTCGGGGTGGCCCATTGGCCGCTCAGCGGGCTGGAGCAGGCTGTGTTTGACACCTGCCAGCATATCAATCTGGAGCTGATCGACCAGTTCCCCATCGGCGAGGATGTCAAGGTGATGGGCGCGCGCTACGCTGGTGAGATCGTCCTGACCGCAGCGATCCCGTTCATCACCACACAGATCCCAGATGCTGACGCCTACATCGAAGCGAAGCGTGCCGTGCATGAGGCGGTCAACCTGTACGCCAAGAGCCTCGATGACCGTGTTTCGCGCGTGGATGTCAATACGGCGGATGAGGACGGCAGCGCAAACGTCTATCTGACGCTCACCGGCACCAGTGCGGAGATGGGCGATGACGGCTCCGTGGGCCGTGGCAACCGCGTCACCGGCCTGATCACGCCGTTCCGTTCGGCTTCGCTGGAAGCCGCCGCCGGTAAAAACCCGATCAGCCATGTGGGCAAGCTGTACAATGTGCTCGCGCTGGAAGCCGCCCGCGACGTGATCAGCGAGGTGGACGAAGTCGCTGAAGCGCAGGTTTACATCCTCAGCCAGATCGGCAAGCCGCTTGACCAGCCGCTGGTTGCCACGGCAGCCATCACGCCGGTCAACGGGCACATCAGCGATGCGGCGCGCCAACGCGTCTCTGAGATCATCGAGCGGCACCTGGTCGATATTGAAGGGCTGCGGCGCAAGCTCGCCACGCAGGAAGTCACCCTGTACTAGGCCTACCCACCAGAACCAAAGAGGAGCGATGCCTGTGGTGTGGCATCGCTCCTTTTCGTGTGGTCACGCACTAGCGTTTTTTGCGGCCACGTCCGTCGTTACTGCGGGTACCCAACTGTTGGCCAGGCAGCAGCAGCTCCAAGCCAACCAGAAGGATCACCGAGCCGACCACTGCATGGATGGTTGTATCCAAGAAGGCCCAGCCTGTGATGCCGGTGCGCCCGAGCAAAATGCCAAACACAAAGCCGCCCACAAATGCGCCAATGATGCCCAACAGTATATTGACAAGGCATCCCTGCCGCTCGACTTTAAGGATGATGCTGGCCACATAACCGGCAACACCGCCGATCAGAAGCCATCTAAAGAGGGTGATATATGTTTCCACCTGCATTGTTTAGTCTCCTTCCCCTACTCACTATAACGATAAAACAGCTAGCCAGGTTCCACAATGTGGCTGCGCAGCCAGTAATCGTAGACTGGCGTGGCCTCCGGCGTGGAACAATCCGAGGGCTGCATGGTGCCGATCGGCTCGCGGGCAACCTGAACCCGGTGCCGCTGCTCATCGCGGGTAGTGAAGATCACCTCCCACGCCTCATCGACCACGGCGCTGGCCCCCTGCAGACGGTAGGCATCCCAGCGGAAATCGCCGGTTTTGGACCGCAGCAGGGCATCGGCAACCTGCACCGGTTTGGGATGGAATGACCGTCCGCGGTACAGATCGGGCGCGATCTCCCCGGCGTGTGCGGCTTCCACCACCGCCAGCGGATCGTCATCCATGCGCCCGTAGTAGATCCCGTGCGGGAACAGGACGCCGGTCGCGGCCCAACGGTGCCCGGTGACGTGTGTCGTCTGCCAGACGGGCAGCCTGCCGTCCTCGTGCAGCTGCTGTGCCACGCGCACACCGAATTTGGCGCAGCAGGCATCGCGCTTGCCGTTGGTGCACACAGCGAGCAGCGGCTCGTACACCTGTGGCCCACTGCGGCTTTCGACAACAGCGGCGAGATCAACGGCGGCGAGATCCTCGTAGGAGTCCAGCTGCCAGCCGAACATCACAGAGTCGGTGTCATCCGGCAGTGCGACGTACAGCCGGGGTCCGGTGCCCGGCGTGCTGCGGATGAACTGCGCGCGCGCATCCGGCACGGCCTGAAGGTTCTCAAGCAGCCATGTTTGTGCCACCTCGGGGAGATCGTTGTCTTCGGTGGCATAAGCTCGCCACGGTCCGTTGAACTCCAAGAGGATCCATACTCGCGTTAGTGACTTGATAGTGCCGATCAGCGGCTCTTCCGCAGTACGTGCGACCTGTGAACACAGCGACATAAGCCCTTCCTCTGATATATTGCCTGTAATGATTGTAACAGCTCAGCCGCTCACTGTCTTCAGAATCATTTCAAACAGGCCAAACAGGCGATCCACCTCAGCCTGATCCGTCTCCTGCGGGATATGTCCGATAGCAATCACGCGGCGGTCACCGACTGCTGCGACCCCGAACAGCCGCTGCTCACTGAAGATATCATCTATGCCGCGCACTGTGTAGGCATCCTCGCGACCGGACACACTCTGTGGATCGCCGTACTCGCCGTCCTGAGAGGCGGGTTCAACGATGCTGGCCAGCATATCCCGTGGTGCAGCACCGGGATCGGCGATGCCGTACAGAGGTGCGGTCTCTTCGTCAACGACGACCACCTCCAACCAACCAACGCCTTCCGTCTCAAACAAGTCAAGCTTGCCGCGTTCGCCCACAATCTGAGGCTCCCATCCTGGCGGGTGGGCCAGGCTGATCGACAGTTGAGGCACATCGAGTGCGTTCCACCCCTCCGGGATCGCTGCGACCGGCGCGTCCGTGGCATCCGGCTCGGATTGGGCCGTGGCGGCGGCTGTGGGCGAACCCGCGGGCGTCACTGCCGCCGGTTCGGTCGCCTCAGCGACGGGCTCCTGCGGTGTTGGCTCTTCAACCGGAGCCACCGGCAGATTGCAGCCAACCAGGATGGCACTGACCCCAAGCAGGGCGTGCAGTTTGTTCAGCATAGGTGCTCCTCTCAGCAAAAAACAGAATCTATTTTAGCACCCGGGCGCGCGTTTTCCTAACCTGACGCTAGCCCCACGACATCTAGAAACACCGCGCGGTCTCAGCTATAATGGAATCGGTCGGCCATGTGGAACCCACAGTTTTGTGTTGGGTTCTGCTTAAAACGGTTTCGTCCGTAACACCTACAATCAAGAGGATAGACTAAACCCATGAAGAAGAGCATTGCAATCCTGCTTGTATTGGCCATCGCCTTCGCCAGTGTTGGCAATGTGCGCGCGCAGGAAGAAACGGGCAACACGATTGTTGATATCGCTGTTGCCGACGAGCGCTTTGACACTCTGGTCGCTGCGCTTACTGCCGCCGAACTGACCGAAACACTCTCCGGCGAGGGCCCCTTCACGGTGCTCGCACCTACTGATGACGCATTCGCAAAGCTGCCCGATGCGCTGCTGACCCAGCTGCTTGGCGCGCCCGAAGCTGAGCTCACGCAGATCCTGCTGTTCCACGTGATTCCGGGCGAGTTCGGCAGCGATGTCGTTAGCACCCTCAGCGGCGCACCGAGTGTCCAGGGTCAGGTCATCGACATCGAGAGCCGCAAGGACGGCCTCTATGCCGAAGGTGCCAAGATCATCATCACGGATATCCAGGCTTCCAACGGCGTGATCCACGTGATCGACTCCGTTATGGTGCCGCAGAATACTCCGGCTGAGAAGGCACCGACCACCGTGCTGTTCAATACACCGTTCTTCACAACCAATGTGCCGGTTTATGCCAACTTTGGTAGTGGCGAGACTCCGCTGGGAACCTACAACACCTTCTCCTGGGACTTCCCCATTGAGGTGCAGTGGGCACCCTACACCTTTGAGAGTCCGAACGGTGCATATCGCCTGGCCATCCGCCAGTACGATCCGATCTTCAACAACTACGTCGAGATCAAGGTAGCGTTCCACTGGGATGAGAACCCGAACGATGAGCAGTTCACGTTTGGTGCGCTCGGGTTTGTGGAAGGTGTCTTCCTGAATATCTTCCCGAGCTACGTCGTAGTGGAACCCCATACCTACAGCACCTTCCTGGACACCAGCACCGGTGTGACCGAGTACCAGTACACACCTGTTGCAGGCGCTCCCACGCAGTGGTCTGATCCGTTCGTCATCACCCGCACCGAGTAATCCTACTCACCCGCCGACCAACTCAGAGCGAGCCGGAACTATCCGGCTCGCTCCTTTCAATTAAGGAGTGCTGCCAGCAGGGGCCGCAGCCGCTCGATGAGGGGTGGACCGAGAATCAAAAAGCCGACGATCGCGGCGGCACCGGCCATCACCAGCACAGATGCAGCGGCCACATCCTTGCCGACTTTCGCCAGGGGGTGGGGCTCCGGGCTGACCAGATCGATAATGGCCTCAACGGCGGTATTCATGAATTCCAGGGCCCAGACGGCGCCAATGGCGAGCACGATTATCGCCCATTCCAGCACGTCCAGCCGGACCCAGATCCCCACGACGGTCACGGCTGTGGTGATCGTCGCGTGTATCCAGGTGTTCATTTGGGTCCGCAGCGCGTAAACCCATCCCTGGAAGGCATAGCCGAAGCTGGCTATGCGTTTGCGCACTATCTCATTGAGATCCTCTGGCTGCACGCGGTCAGGCCTGCCCGTTCTCCCGGAGTGCATCCATTGCAGAGGACTCAAGCGCCCACATGATGGCCTTGTTGTCAGGCGAGTCATGGTCGTAGCCGAGCAGGTGCAGCGCGCCATGGATAGTGAGCATCTGCAGTTCGTTGTGCACGGTGTGCCCGCGCTCCGATGCCTGTCGTTCAGCAGTTGGGTAGGCGATGATCACATCGCCGAAATACGGCGGTTCGTCGGGTTCAACGTTATAGGGCTCGGCATCCGCTGGAAACGAGAGCACGTCGGTGACTTCGTCAATACCGGCGTAATCGTGGTTCAGGTCGCGGATTTGCTCGTCGGTGGTCACTGTCACACCAATAGCGATGGGTGCTTCGGCACCGCCTGCCTGCAGCGCGTACCAGGCGGCCCACCACACTGCGTCCTGATCAATATGGTAGTCTCCCTCAACCGTCACATAGATGGTGTAGTCATCACTCATCGTCTTCTGCCTCCTGGGCCTTGTCGTCTTCTTCTTCCGACCGGGTAGACGCGGGCAGTGCAGCCGGTGCAGGCTTCTTGTCGCCCGGGTATTTGATCCGCGGGTGGTACATCCCCTTGAGGGTGCGTATGAACGTATCGCGGATCGTGGCGATATCCGTCAGGGAGAGGCCGCTGGCAACCAGCTGCCCGCTCTCGATATCCGCTTTGAAGATACGGTCAACAATGCCCTCGATCTCTTCCGTGCTGGTCGGGCGGTTGGCGCGCGTGGCCGACTCGCACGCGTCGGCCAGCAGCACAATGCCCTGCTCAGGGGTAAAGGGCTTGGGACCGTCATAGAAGTAGGGGCTTTCATCATCCAACGGCACGCTGCTTTGAGCGGCTTCTTCCCGCGCTTTGCTCAGGAAGAACAGGATAGCGCGCGTGCCGTGGTGCGTGCGGATGAAGTCGATGACGGGGGTTGGCAGCCGCTGCTGCTTGGCCATCTTGACCCCTTCGCTGACATGCGACTTGATGATCCGCGCGCTGGCCAACGGGCTGAGGTTATCGTACGCATCGCCGATGCCTTCAATGCGGTTCTCAATGAAGAAGCCCGGATTGGTTGTCTTGCCGATGTCATGATACAGCACGCCAACGCGAGTCAGGAGGCTGTCAGCACCGATGGCCTCCGCAGCTGCTTCCGCCAGGTTGGCGACCGCCAGCGTGTGATGGTATGTGCCGATGGCCTCCTGCTGGAGTTTGCGCTGGAGCGTATGGTCCGGGCGAGTCAGGTCGATGAGTTGCAGGCTGGTTGTGATGTCGGTCAGGTTGCCGATCATCAGGATGATGACCAACGCCCCCCCGGCTGAGAGAAGGCCGCTCAGCAGGGCAAAGAGGATCAACGGGCCGATCTCAGCGGCCTCCAGCCCACCGGGCAGGCGGAATGCCAGCAGCGCCCCCACCCCGGCAATGGCCGCAATCAGCCCGGCGATGAAGTAGGCATTCAGGCGGGCGTTGCGCCGCAGGGCACCCGCACCGAACACACCACATACCCCAACGTAGGCGGCGGCTTCCAGCGAAAAGTCCGCCATGTAACCGGAGAGACCGGCGATCACGACCGCGACGACGATCGCGTACTCCAGCCCAAACAGCCCCGATACGACCATCGTGAGCGCGGCAATTGGGAACAGGTAGCCGATGGCATCGCGCCCCGGGATGATCACCTGCGCGGCGAGTATAAACAGCAGCGTCAGAACGGCGAAGAGCGTCAGGTGTACCGGCTCGTTGACAAGCGGCTCACCACGCCACGAGAGATACACGACAATCACCAGCGTGCTGAGCACCGCAGCCAACACCGCCGCAGCGACATCCTGCCAGATGATGCCCGCCGGTTCCAGCAGCCCCAGCACTTCCAGCGCCTCCAGGTCAACCGGGTCGACGGTTTCGCCCGCCCGGATGATCACCTGACCGGGCAAGTAAGTGCGCGTTACGGGCTCAACGGCGGCCACAGCCTCGGCCCGGCGGGCTTCGGTTGCCTCTTCATTGCGGGCTGTGTTGGGCACAACGAGTTCGCCCGCCAGCTCAAGGACAACAGGTACCAGGTCATCGGGCACATCCGTGCTGACCTGGAGTTCCAGCTGGCTGACGACCTGATCCATGCGGCCCTCACGGACTTCGCCGCCCATCGCTTCCTCAATGAGATCAACCGTCTCGCGCTCGACCAGATCGAACTGCGTATCGGCGGCTGTGAGCAGTTCGGTGGCCGTCTCCATGCCGAGTTCAATGGCCGTGATCTGGTTGAGGTAGGCCAGGCGCAGGTCGAAGTCGGCGAAGCTGTCGTTGCGCACTGTTGCGATGAAGTCCATGATGCGGCGGGCGGTCAGCACCTGCCGCCGCCCCACGGATGCATCCGGCGCATCATAAACGTCCGCCACGGACTGGGCTGCCGCTTCCTCGGCCTCACCCGTGAGGATGTCACTCACATAGGTGACTTCACGCGGGGCGGTGATCGTTTCCGGGGCCACATCGCCCACGGCCAGATCCGTCTGCTGCGGGCGGGGCCGCACCGGGAAGAGCAGGATCAGCGTATTGCCGACCGCAAAGAAGCCAGCGGCTGCGGCCAGCCATGCGGTTTTGACGGGGTGGGCGATCGGGCGGGCGGCGTTCTGAGTCATAGGGTTACTCGCTGAGCAGGTCTTTCACAACCTCACTGATAACCCGGCCTTCCGCCTGGCCCTTGAGTTTGTTGGTCAGCGGGCCCATGACCTTGCCTATATCGCGCGGGCCTTCCGCACCGACTTCATCGATCACCGCGCGCGCCTCGGCCTCGATCTCCTCCCGTGTGAGCTGGCGGGGCAGGAATTCGCTGAGCAGGTTGATCTCGGCCTGGGCTTCCTGCACGATATCGTCGCGGCCCGCTTCCTCTGCTTCCTGCAGGGCGTCACGCTGGCGCTTGATCATCCGCTGGATCACCTCGAGGATCTCTTCGTCCGTGAGGGTGGCTTTCTCATCGACGTTTTCAGCGGCCACCGCCTCATCCACGGCGTCTCCATAGGCGGCCATGGCATCGGCATCACCCTGGCCGCCCGGTGCCGTGACGTTATGCTTCGCGAGGGCCGCTTTGGTCAGCTTCTCACGCTTTTCCTGCTCGGCCTCTTTGATAGCCGCGGTTATCGAGCGGATCACGTCACGCTTGGCAGTGTTCTTCTCACGCATGGCCTGCTTGAGTTCGTTGTTCAGGCGGTCGCGTAATGACATAGCGGTGCTTTCCTTTTCCTGGCTGGTTCCGCGCGTAGTATACCCAAAAACGATCCGGCTCTCGAAACCGCGTCAATAGCGGAATATGGCTGCGGTCTGCGCGCCGTCCGGGACATCCTCCACCACGTAGACCTGCCCGCCCTGCGCGGCGGTGTAGACAGCGGCCGTATCCAGCAGGTCAACGGTATCCGGCGTCTGCTCGTCGAAGGTATCGACTGACGCGTTCTGCTGGTCAACGGTACCCCAGACAACGGCGTGTTCGGTGACAAACAGCGTGTTCACCCGGCCGTACACCGCGGCAACGACGACTTCTTCCAGATCCGATGAGACGGTTGAGGTGTGCGCACGCTCCTCAAATGCGGTCCGCGCCTCCCGTTCGCTGTGGCCGAGGACATCTTTCACCACCGGCCAGGCCTGCGCATGCAGTTCGGCTGGTTTGGCCTCCTCATAGCTGCCGGTCAGGCCATTGGGGAGCACATTCTTGTATTTGGTCACGTCCCGGTAGATGTCATGCAGATAGTCCACACCGGCCAGGACAAGGGGCGCCCCATCGAGCACATCCTGAAGGGCCCGGTCCACCTTGCGAAAGAACTCAGCGATGCGCTGTTTGAGCTCCTCTTCGACCACATAGGAGACCGCATGCTGGCCGCCCTTATTGTCGCGAGCCGATGTCAGCCCGACGGAGCGAAAGCGCACCGGCCGCCATCCGGTGATATCCTGTTGGGCAAGCATCGTTTGCAGTGAGTCCGGCACATCGTCCAGACTGACTTCATCCACACTGAAGCGTGTGCCCTGAAACAACCGGACGTCACCCATGCTCAGCGCGAGCATATAGAAGCGATGGTCGCTGGCCAGCAGATCAAGCAGGGGCCGCATGTGGAAGCGATCCGCGACCTGCACAAAGGGCTCGGTTTCAACGGGCAGGCGGTAGGTTGTCATCTCGCCCCCGCTGAGAAATACAAAGAGCGCATCGCTCTGGTGCTGCCAGAAGTCGTAGTCCGACTGGAGATCGTAAGCCGGGGCGAGAACCGCGTCCGGGTCGCCCATATCGAGGGCCTCGATGCGCTCTTCGGCCTCGGTCAGCAGGTTCTTGAAGCGGATCGGATTCTGGCGTGTCTCGCGGCCCGCACGCTGGGTCGGCATTTTGATGGTCACAGCGGGCACCTCACGGACGTCACCGAGGGCCAGCACATCGTCAACTTCGATCTGATTATAGGAATGCGTCGTTAGGGGATGCATAGTCAGGTTCTCCTCTGAGTACGTTGAGAATGGATAGTCTAACCGTAGCACCCCCATGTTAAAGCAAGGTAAGAGCTACTGACCGGCTGCGGCCAACAGCCCACAGGCCGGGCAGGATCCATCCGGGCGCAGGATGGCATAACCCGCCTGCGGATCGTCTGCGCCGTAGAAGGTGAAGTCCACATTGAAGACGATGAACAGCCGCACACGACCGGTGCTGCGCGCCAGCTGTGCCGCGCGCCCGAGCCACTGTGCATGCTCGGCGGTGCTCGTCCCCCCACCCCATGCGAAGTTCGACGGCAGCGGCGGGTAGCCATCGCCCGACACATAGCCGATCTCCGTGAAGCAGACAGGCTTGCCGGGGAATGTGCCAGCGTAGAGATTGTACGTCGGCCAGAAGTACCACGAGTAGTGGCCCACGCCCGGATCAGCAGGATGGCCGAAGCTCTGGTCGGGGCTGGTGGCACCGGCATTGTAGTGTACGCCGATGCAGTCCATGTAGTTGGCGGCACCCGCGGCGGCCATCCCGGCGATGTAGCGGTCATCGGACCAGGCCGTCACGCCATCGTGGAAGCCCGTCGGGGCGGGCGCACCGCTGATCACGAGGATATTCGGGTTGACAGCCTTGATGGCACGGTAGCCAGGCGCCAGCATGTTGTTGACGTAGCTGGTCGGGTTGATCTGGCCGGTGGGCCATTCGCGGTTGAGGTTCATCTCATTCCAAACCTCGATGGCATCCGGACCGTAGCCAGCCACGCCTTGCAGAAACTGCGTATAGGCGGCGAAATCGATGGAGGAGGGATACAGCGGCCCCGGAATGCTCAGCAGCACGCGGAAGCCCTGTGAATGGGCCGCGTTCACCATCCCTGCGATTTCCTGCGGATCGGAGCCGGGCGACCACTTATACTGGAATTTGACCCAGGTCATGCCCGCCGAACGCATCAGCCCGGGATGACCGAGCGTTTGCGTCTGGCCGCCCAAATTGAACCCGGTGCTCGGGCCCGGCCCGGGCGATCCGCCGGATGGGGGCTGCCCGATGATCTCCGTTGAGACCGGCAGCGCGAATACATCCCCGGAAAGGTTGGTCAGCCAGGCCGCAACCC
>JAADYX010000149.1 GCA_010092885.1 Chloroflexota bacterium
CAGCCCCGCTCCGACCACCCCCCCCCCCCCCTCCGGGAAGCGACCCCCGCGACGGTGGCCTGGTATCACGACGAGTGGGCAGGGGCGGCTCCATCCCGGTGACCGGTGCGCGGGCCTACAACTCGGTGGTGCGCAGCAGCTGGGCATTCACCGCGACGATGACCGTGCTCGCGGACATCAGCACGGCACCGACCGCGGGCGAGAGCACGATGCCGACCGGGGCGAGCACACCCGCCGCCAGCGGCAGCGCGATCACGTTGTACCCGGCGGCCCAGGCCAGGTTCTGCATCATCTTCTGGTAGGTGGCACGGCTCAGGTCCAGCAGGCGGACCACATCGCGCGGATCGGACTGCACCAGCACGATGCCCGCCGACTCGATGGCGACATCGGTGCCGCTGCCGATGGCCACGCCGATATCGGCCCGGGCCAGGGCGGGCGCATCGTTGACGCCGTCGCCCACCATCGCGACCCGTTTGCCCTGCTGCTGCAGGCTGCTGACCTTGTCGTCTTTGTGCTCGGGCAGCACCTCAGCGAAGTAAGTGTCGATGGCCAGCTCAGCGGCCACAGACCGGGCGACAGCCTCACTGTCCCCGGTCAGCATGGCGACCTCAACACCCATTTCACGCAGGCGGTCGACGGCCTCGCGGCTCTCCGGGCGGACCACATCGGCCAGCGCGAAGGCAGCAGCCGGGGCGTCATCCACCAGCAGATAGACCACCGTCTGCCCGTCTTCGTTGGCCTGTTCGGTGAACTCGCGCAGCGGGTCGGGCAGCTCCAGGTCGAGGTCGTCAAGCAGGCGGGCACTGCCCACATAGGCGGTGCGTCCCTCGATCTGCGCTTTGATGCCCCGCCCCTTGAGCGCCTCAAACCCGGATGCCCTGCGCAATCGGGTGCTCGGAGTCGCTTTCCAGCGCGGCAGCCCAAGCCAGCGCATCCTCCTCGGACCAATCCCCGGCGGCGGCCATGCCGACCACCCCGAAGCGACCTTCCGTGAGTGTGCCCGTCTTGTCGAAGATCACGGTATCGACCGCGCGGGCCTCTTCCAGCGCGATCCGGTCGCGGATCAGGATGCCGCTGCGGGCACCAAGCGCGGTCGAGATCGCCACGACCAGCGGAATGGCCAGCCCGAGCGCGTGCGGGCAGGCGATGACCAGCACGGTGACGACGCGCGTCAGCACGGCGATGTTGAAGCCCGTCGCCAGAATCCACCCGAGGGCCGTCAGGGCGGCGGCACCCACCGCGATGTAGAACAGCCACGCTGCGGCCCGGTCCGCCAACCGCTGCGTCTCGGACTTTGAGCTCTGTGCCTCTTCCACCAGCCGCATGATCCCAGCCAGCGCGGTCTCATCACCGGCGGCGGTGACCCGCACGCGCAGGCTGCCCTCCCCGTTGATCGTGCCGCCGATCACCTCGGCACCCGGGTCCTTGTCCACCGGCTTGGACTCGCCCGTGATCATCGCTTCGTTCACCGCGGAGTGCCCCTCGACCACCTCGCCATCGGCAGGGACGCTGGCCCCCGGGCGCACAAGCACCACATCGCCCTCGGCCAACTGTGTGACCGGCACCTCTTCGGTATCGCCGTCATCCGTCACACGTTCGGCGGTATCCGGCATGAGCTGCGCCAGTTCGTCCAACGCGCCGGATGCCTGCCGCACGGAGCGCATCTCCAGCCAGTGGCCCAGCAGCATCACATCGATCAGCGTGGCCATCTCCCAAAAGAAGCTGCCCTCCCCCGGGCTGAACAGGGCGAACGCGCTGTAGCCAAACGCGACCGTGATCGCCAGCGAGATGAGCGTCATCATGCCGGGTGTGCCCTCTTGCAGCTCCGAGGCGGCCATCCGTAGGAAGGGCACGCCGCCGACGATGAAGACGATCACCGCGAAGACGGGCCCCACAAAGCGGCTGCCAGGGAACTCCGGCAGGTTGTAGCCCAGCCAGCGTTGCAGGGTGGGGCTGAAGGCCAGCACGGGCAGAGTCAGTGCCAGGCTGATCCAAAAGCGGCGGCGGAACATGTGCTCGTGGTGTGTGTGGTTCATCGGGATACCTCCTCCACCCGAGTGTAGACGGTGCCGGGGGACGATATCCAGAGGTGAGCGGGGAATTAACGCGGAGCCAACACGGTCGCAGCACCTTGAGTCCGTGAGGGCTGCCCAATCGGTTGGGGTGGGCTCACCGGCCCACGCGGCGTTCGCGGCGCAGCCAGGCCAGGACCACAAACACCACCCCGATGCTGCCGAGGGCCAGCAGCGCATACAGCACGGGCTCCTCATCCTGGGTAACGCCGAGCACAGGCAGCACAATGCTGCTGAACTCCGCGGCGGCCAGGATGCCCGCCAGCCAGTTGAGGAAGACCGCCGCCCGCACCTCCTGGAAGTCATGGTACTCCTGCGCGTAGGCCAGCAGCAGTTCCTGCTTGCGCTCGAAGCGCTCCATCAGACGGTCCAGGCCGTTGTGGGCGGAGACCGCATCCACGAAGTCTGTGCGATTGGCGTACGGGCTGAGGCTGTCTTGGTACTGCTCCAGATCGTTGATCGAATCCTGCAGGACGGCCACCAGCCGCCCCCGGTCCGGGCGGGCCTGCTGGGTCAACCGGTCGATGCGGTCGAGGTAGGTGGTCAGCAGGGCCTTTTGCAGCGTCACCCAGTCGACCAATACGCTGTAGTGCAGCAGCATGTAGGTCAGGGCGGTGGTCTCATCGCCGATGTAGGAGCGGCGAGCCAGTGCATCCAGGATGTCCGGCAGCCGGTCGTTGAACAGGAACAGATCGCTCTTGCCCAGCAGGAAGACCGCCAGTTCGCTGTCCGTGCTCAGGTTCTTGAACATCTCCTGCTCAACCAGCCACTGCGCCCGCTCTTCATAATGGCGATCCATCGCGCCGATGCCGCGCAGGGTCGCGGCGTGGTGGGCCAGGTAGTGGTCAAAGTTATCGGTGGGGGCGGGGTCCACCTCACTGAGGATCACCGTGGAGGTGCCCGTCGGGCGCGGGGGGTGGTCGCCCAGGCACAGCGCCTTAGCGACCACCCACTGGGACAGATCGCGCAGGCCCGCCGCCGCGACGTGGGTGCCATCGCCCGGATCGACGGGATGCGGCATGCCGTCCCACGAGATGGGTGCTGGGGGCAGCGCCTGCCGCCAGCCGGGTGTCAGGTCGAGCAGCTGGGGGCTGATCCCCATGCGCACCAGGTTGATCACCTCCCGCGCGCGCGCGCCATACGGCAGATCAAAGATGATGTGATACTGCATCATGGCGGCCCCGGCCCGGTGCAGCACCAGCAGCGGCTTCACCCTGATCCATGCGCCGTGGGCAGTGGCCCGCAGGGCGGCATCGCGGCACTGCGCCACACTCAGATCGGCGGGGCGGGCGCGCAGCCGCCGCAGTGTAGGGCTCAGGCTGGCGATGCGGATATCCTCCAGTGAGGCACGCAGGATGTCGCTGGTGCCCTGGCGCGTGATGTTCATCCACACCCGGTCACTGAGGTTGAGCAGCACCGGCTGGTGGTAATGGGGGTCATCTGAGGTGGCACGCACGCACGATAGATCCTGCAGGCGTTGGCGCGCGTGCTCAAAGAAGGGCCGCGGTGCCCCATCGACCATGAAGGTATCCCGCCAGATGACCCCCATCCGGGTGATGCGCAGATCGTCCATCGTGCTCAGCCGAGGATCTCGTCGATCCGCTCGATGACGCCGGCGCTCAGCTCGACCTCAGCGGCCTGCACGTTGTCCTCCACCTGGCTGACCTTCGTCGCGGAGGTGATCACACTGCTGACGCCCGGCTGGCGCAGCACCCAGGCCAACGCCAGCTGCGCCCGCGTGATGCCCAGTTCCTCGGCGATGGGGGCCAGCTGCCGGACCTTTTCGGCGTTTTCCTCGTTGAGGTAGCGCTCTTTGGCCCATTCCTCCCGCCCGAAGCGGCTGTCCTCCGGGATGCCGTCATCGTACTTGCCGGTGAGCATGCCCATCGCCAGCGGGGACCACACCACCAGCCCGACGCCCAGCGGTTCGGTGACCGGCAGGAAGCCCTCTTCCACCCGCTCGCGGACCAGCATCGAGTACTGCGGCTGCTCGGTCTGCGGCGCGTAGAGGTTGTGCTGCTCCGCCAGATCGTGCGCCTCTTGGATCTGTGCCGGCTCCCACTCGGAGGTCCCCCAGTAGAGCACTTTGCCCGCCTTGATCAGATCGGTCATGGCGCGCACCGTCTCCAGGATGGGGGTGTCCGGGTCCGGGCGGTGGCAAAAGTAGATATCGACGTAGTCGGTGTTCAGGCGGCGCAGTGACTTGTCGATGCTTTCCATAATATGCTTGCGCGACAGGCCGCGGTCATTGGGGTCGTCGGACATCTGGCCGAACACCTTGGTTGAGAGCACGAGGGTATGCCGCGGGAACGCGCCGAGCATCTTGCCCATCCACCACTCGGCGGCCCCGCGCCCGTAGACATCCGCGTTGTCGAAGAAGTTGATGCCGTGCTCGTACGCGGTCCGGATGATGCCGCGCGCCTCGTCCTCGTCGATTTTGCCCTCAAAGTTGATCCAGCCGCCCAAGGATACGGCACTGACCTTCATCCCCGCGCTGCCCAGTCTGCGATACTGCATGCGTGTGTTTCCTATCTGGTTGGTGAGAGACTTGTGCCGAGAGGATACCGGTCCGCGCGGCGGTGTGCCATCAGACCTCCGGCCTGACAGTCACCGGCAGGATCACGGTGACGGTGGTGCCCGCACCGCGCTCGCTTTCCAGCGTGATCTCGCCGCCGTGCGTCTCGATGATCTCCTTGACGATGCTCAGGCCAAGGCCTGTGCCGGGGCGGCGCACGGTCTCCAGCCCACTGCCCCGGAAGAACCGGTTGAACACAAACGGCTGGTCTTCCGCTGGGATGCCGATGCCCTCATCCCACACGACCAGTGCCACCCGCCCGCCGCTGAGGGCCAGTGTGCGGACGCCGATCCGGTCACCGACCTCCGAGTACTTCAGGCAGTTGGTCACCAGGTTGGTGAGCACCTGCCCGATGCGCTCCCGGTCGCCGAAGAGGGTTGGCAGGCCCTCCATCAGATCGAGCTCGATGCGCTGGCGCTGGTTTTCGGCCTGGTGTTGGTGCGCCCGTGTGACCTCTTCCACCAGGGCGTTGAGGTCGTACTCGTCGAGGTTGATGGTGATGCGCCCGCGTGACATCTGGGAGATATCCAGCAGATCCTCCACCAGCCGCTCCAGCCGGGTGATGTTGGTCGCCATGGTTTCCAGGTAGGTTTCGCGCTTGCTCGCCTCACCGCTGCGCAGCAGGGTATGGTACAGCTTGATGGTGGTCAGCGGGGTGCGCAGCTCATGGGAGATGCTCTCCACAAAGCGGGTCCGCATGCGTTCCACCTCGCGCTCCGCCGTCACATCGCGCAGGATCAGCACCAGCCGTCCGGACTCACCGCTGGTCACCGTCAGGTTGGCATCGAACTCAGAGGTGTTTTGCCGCCGGATGCGCAGCACGCCCTGCCAGCTTTCCCCCTGCTGCACCGCGCTGACGATCTGCCGCAGGGCGGGGCGGCTGCGTACGAACCGGCTGAGCCCTAGCAGCGAAAACTGCTGGCCGACCAGATCACCGGCGTCCGTGAGATCAATGAGCCGCAGCAAGGCCGGGTTGGCATAGGCCACCGTGCCATCGGTGCCCATCAGCAGGATGCCCTCACCGGCATTCTCCAGGATGGCCTGCGTGCGCTCCTGCTCCTCACGGATGCGCTCGGTACGGTGCTCAACGAGCTGTTCCAAGTGCATGGCCTGCTCTTCGAGAGCGCGGTACAGGCGGGCGTTTTCCACCGCAATGGTGGCCTGTGCGGCCAGATTCTGCAGCAGGCGCGTCTCCGACTCGGTGAACGCTCCCAGTCTGCGGGACTGTACGTCCAGCACGCCGAGCAGCCTGCCCCCTCTGAACAGCGGGAATGCCGCCTCCGCCCGGGTCTCCGGCAGGTTAGGTGCAGGCCAGTAGCGCGAGTCGATGGTGACATCGTTAACGATCACCGGGTTGAGGGTGCGCGCCGCCGCGGCGATCAGGCTCGGCCTTTGGTCCAAGGCGATAACCGTGTTCACCGTGATCGGTGTCGCAGGCACACGGCCCGCCTCCTGCGCCAGGTGGAGGGTTTTCGTGCGCTGGTCGTACAGACGGATGTGCACGAAGTAATACCCCAATTTGTCGTGGACGGCCCGCACGATCTCCTGCAGCAGGTCGTCCATGGAAAGCACGCTCATCAACTGCTGCCCGATGGCAAACGCGAAGCGTTCGCGCTCTTCCAACTCGCGCTTCTCCTGAATGTTACGGCTGATGCCCCGGTGGCCGGAGCCGCCGCGCAGCACCAAAGCGGATGTCTCATGCCAGACGCTGTGGCCATCTTTGGCGATCACCGGGTGGCGCACACCCTCAAAGCGAACCAGGGTGCCGTCGTTCACGGCGGCGCGCCGCAGATCACGGAATCCCTCGCGGGTGGTGATCTCGCCGAAGTACCTGCCGAGCAGCTCCTCCGGTGTGTAGCCCAGCTCCGTGACGCTGCGCCCGGCGATAAACGTCAGAATGCCCTCGTCATCGATCTCCCACACGGCATCGGAGGTGTTAAGCAGCACATCCTCAAAGCGGTCGCTGATGATGCGATGGCGGCGTGCCAGCTCATAGTTGTCGTAGATCGCCGAGAGCTGCGGGCCGAGCGCGCGCATCAGGTAGCGTTCCGTGCTGGAAAAGGTCCGCGCTTCACGCCAGCGGACCGCCAGCAGCGCATCGATGCGGCCGTCGGTGCCCAGCGGCAGCACGGCCACACTGCCCACCCCCTGCGCATCCATGGCGGGCTTCATCGCACCAATCGCTTCTGCGCGGCTGCCGAACATGACCGGTTCCAGGTTGGGGGGCATCCACTCATCCGGGCCGCCGAACACCTCCCCCAGCACCTCCGGCCAGTCACCGCGGCAGGCATGGCCGACCACCAGCCACTTGTCCGCCTCATCCGTGCGGCGAGCCAGTGTTACGCTCAGCTCGTCACCGCCTGAGAGCATGGCCGCGACGGCCTGCGTAATGCCCTGCGGATCCGGGGAGGCGAGCAGGCCGCGGCTCACCTGGTAGAGGATCTCCGATTCACGCAGAGAGGTCAGCGTGCGCTCGTAGAGATCGGCGTTGTTGACGGCAGCCGTCACCAGCCCGGCGAAGGCCTCGCCCAACTCGATCTGCTCGGGTGTGTATACGTGCGGCTCGTGATGAGCCAGCAGCAGCGCGCCGCGCCCGGCGTGCTGTGTGCGCAGCGGAACGGCCATCAGGGAGCGGAACATCTGCAAAGAAGGCGGCGGGCGCCACGGCGGCTGCGCCTGTGTATCTGGGATGACGAGGGGCTTTTCCGCGGTGGCCAGGGTCTCGATCAGGCTTGGGTCGCCCGTCAGGTCGGCGACGATCTGCTGGTATTGGGCCGGTGTCAACGTGGACCGGCTGCTGCGCACCGGGATGGACGGGCCGCTGCCATCCAAGAGGAATACCGCCGCCAGCGAGTTCGGGAAGACGGTTTCCACGCTGTCAACCGCCTTTCGGAAGACGGTGTGCACATCCAGCGTGGAACCCAGTGTGCGTGCCACACGCACCAATGCTTCGGCCTGCAGGCGCATTTCCTGCTCGGAGCGGAACAGCCGGGCGCGGTCCACAGCGATAGCCGCAATGCTGGCAATATCGCGCGCGGTGGCCCGGTGAGAGGGCGTAAAGGGATCCACCTGCGCGGCATCCAGCATCAGGGCGCCGACAGCACGGCTGCCCACGATCAGCGGCACGCCCATCCAACCGCGGACATGGTCGGTCGCCGGATGCGGCACCCAATCCGAATGCTCGCGCACATCCGGGATGGCGATGATGCGCTTCTCATCAAGGACGCGGTTCATCAGGACGCTGTTCTGCACGATGGTGTTGAGTGAATTCGAGCTGATGTTGTGCAGCGCCACATAGCTGACCTTATCCCCATCGGCAACGACGACCGATCCGGTGACAATGGGCAGCAAGCGCAGGCAGTGTTCCAGCAGCAGCTTAAGCACCACATCCAGATCCAGGTTGTTCAGCAGGGATTCCGCCACGACGAAGAGTGCTTCGGCGGGGGTTGTATCCAGGGCGACACGCAGTTGGCCAGCCGCCTGCATGGCCAGGAGGATCTCCCCTGAAGAAAGCGCCTCATCACGCCGGATGAGCAGCACGCCCACGGTCCGGCCTTCAGCCAGATCCAGGATGGGCAGGGCGGTCTCCCCGGCCCCCTGATGCGGCTGCGCGCTGAAGTATGCGTGCACGACCGGGTCGGCACTGTGCATGTCGATCACCAGGCGGTGGGCTGTATCGCGCCCGGCATACTGCACCGCGACCAGCATCTCCAGACGCACGTTGTGCATGTATAGGCAGGTATGCTCCGCGCTCAGCGCGTTACACAGATTCCAGAGGATGGTATGGTACGCGTTCGCCATGGGCTCACGTACAATCTTCAACCAGACGGCGTGCGTTGATCAGGTCGGCGAGTTTGGCGATGAGCGCTTCGTTCATGGCGTGGATCTCCTGTGATCTATACGATGCGGATGATATCACTCGCAGCGAAGAGAGGCCCGACATCAAGGTTAAGACTCGGTTCGGCATAGAGGGCGGGCGGCACACTGATATCGGCCAGGTACAGCTCCCCGACGTACTCGGGCACCGCCTTGAGCCCTTCCTTCGGCAGGGCGAGCGTCAGCGTGGCGGCAGCGCGCACCGCCGGGTCAAAGGCCTGACCGGTGGTCGTGTCGACTCCGGAGGGCACATCCAGCGCGAGCACCGGCGCCGCCGATGTGTTCGCCCAGCGGATCAGGTCGGCGGCGCGACCAACCGGCGGCCCCTTGAGGCTGTAGCCGATCACACCGTCGAGGATGAGATCCGGGGTGGGCCGGTCGTCGGGCACGCTGTCTGCGGTGATGGGCACGCCCTGCCGCTGCAGGATGCGCACCTGATGGGCGGGCACAGGCGTGAAATCCATGAGGGGCCTGCCGGTGAATACGCTCACCTGCGCGCCGTAGTTGGCCAGCCGCCGCGCGGCGACCAGCGCGCCGCCGCCGTTGCCGCCTGATCCGGCCAGCACAGTGATCCGCCTGCCGCGCGGGTCGCCCTGCAGGAAGCGCTCCCGGGCCAGGTGGGCCAACGCCCGCCCGGCGTTTTCCATCATGCGGGGCAGGTCGATCGCGTATTCGTCGATCATCAGGCGGTCAACCTCGATCATCTGGGCAGTGGTCACATAGGGGACGGGCGAGTCGGCGGTTGGGAATGGCATAGCAGCACCTCCTTGCACCTATGATACACCTTCTGTGCATAATTGTGCAGTACTCACCAGCCCAGCTCATCGGCGTGCTCAAAACCCCACTCCACCAGCCGGATAAGCTCAGCGAGCAGACTCGCCCCCAGCGGTGTGAGCCGGTAGTCCACGTGCGGGGGGATGGTGCCGTAGTCCTCCCGGTGGACCAGCTTGTTCTCTTCCAACAGGCGCAGGGTCTTGGTGAGCATCTTGAAGGAGATGCCCTGCACGCGGCGCTTGAGTTCGTTGTAGCGCAGGGGTTCGGCGGCCAGTTCGTACATCACGTGGGCACCCCACTTGTTGCCCAAAAAGTCCAGCATTTTGCGGCTCACGCAGTCCGGATCGTTCGGGTTGGCGCGGATGATCGCGCTCATGGCGCTCTCCTTAATTCCTGTATAGGAAGATAAAGTGCGTACTTGTCAGGCGGTGATTGTGTATTGTACAGTGATCACAGTCAAAAAAGAGGAGGAGATCACCATGCATATTTTGGCGGTGGGCGCGACACAGGGCACCGGCCAGCTGATCGCCGAACGGCTGCACGCCCGGGGCGACAGGCTGACTATCATCGCACGCAGCCCGCAGAAGGTCACGCTGCCGGCGGAAACGATCCGCGCGGACCTGATCGACCCGGCCAGCCTGCCCGCGGACTTCAGCCCGTACGACGCCCTTGTGTTGACCGCAGGCGTGACAAAACGGCCCGCCGGGGAGGCCCTCGTGAAGGCCACCGAGTACGACGGCACCCGCCATCTGCTGGATGCCGCCGCGAAGGGGGGATTCACCGGTCGGCTGCTGTATATGAACTCGATCGGCGTGACACACAACACTCTGATGAGTGCGTTGCTCAACTTGGCCAAAGGCCGTACCATGCACTGGCGGCAACAAACCGAGGCGGCGATCCGTGCGGCGGGCGTGCCGCATACGATCCTGCGGGCGGGCCTCCTCAATAACAGACCCGCCGGAACGCATACCCTGCGCGTGGTGGAAGAGGACATCCCGCTGAAATTGGGCACGCAGGTCAGCCGGGCTGATATGGCCGACCTGTTTGTGGCTGCGTTGGACACAGAGGCCAGCATCAACAGATGTTATTCTGTGATATGGGAAGAATCCGGCCCTCGCCAGGACCTCCGTGCGCTGCTGAGATAACAAAGGCATAACAGTCCTGATAAACAATCGCTATTGTCAGGTATTGTAATGTGGCTTGTTGCAAAACGGGTCTATACTGTTGCACGTAACAAACCTCATTACAACAAAGGACTGAACTTACTATGTACCGCATGTCAAACTGGCGGTTCGCCCTCGCCGCCGCCCTCACTCTCATCATCGGGCTGGCGACGTTTTCCGCCGCTCAGGCTGAAGGCAGCCTTGAGCTCAACCCCTCCGGGGACCGGACCTATTTCCTCAGTGAGCCAGTGAGCCAGATCGGCATCCCCAACCGGACTCTCATCAACGTCTATGTGAACGCCGGTGAGTATGTGCTGCTGGGTTCCAGCAATTACGCCTCGCTCACGGCCACGCAGGATATCGGCTGGACGAGCCCGACCGGCACGGACAACGGTTTATGTGATGTCATCAACGGCGGCACCGGCCACATCGGCAGCCGCACGCTGGAAGCTGCCGGGCCGCGCGGCACGGGCAACCCCTCCGGCTGGGATCCCGGTGACCTGGCGAACCCCTCATCTTCCGCCACCGACTGCGTGTTTGAAGCCGCCGAGACCGGCATCTACCAGGTCGAGTTCTACTCGCCCAACCTGGCACCAACCGCCGCTGTGACCTCCGATGTGAGCATCAACAGCACACCGGTTGACGATCCCTTCCCGGGGAACGCCGGTGCAGCCTGGGATGTCACCGTGCGCACGGACGCTGAGGACGAAACGACCACCATCGAGGGGCGCGCGTACGCCAACTGGCTGTCGGTGACGATGGGCAACTGGCCAGCCACCAACCAGGCGATCCTCTACATCCTGACGGTTGAGGGCTACCTGTACCGGATCAACATGAACAACCTCGACCCCTTCGTCTTTGTGTTCTTCTCAAACAGCAAGGGCCCGCGGGATATCAACACGGGCGAAGCCCTGTTCCGTTCGGTTACAGGCGTTGGGCAGGGCGTGGACTGGAATCTGCATCTGCCGCAGAATGCCGACAACCCGGCCACCAACGACTATACGCACAAGATCTTCTTCAACCCGCCCGCCTCTGACCTGCCCGTCAACACCGATGTGCCCTTCGCGGGCGGCGGCACGACCTGGCTGGTCAACGACCCGGTGACGCCCCCCGTACCGACCGCCTTCTCCTTCGCCGGTGCTGAAGACGATACACCCGGCCAAGGCGCGGTTGGCGTCGGTGGCACGTTCACCGTCACGCTGGACAACCCGCCTGTCGGCGGCTCGCTGCAGGTACAGCTCGACATCAACGACGACGGCGACTGGGACGATCCGGAAGACAAGACGCTGTTCGGCGACTTCACCCCCGGCCAGAACACCGTCACCGTCGACTGGGACGGAACCGACGGCACCGGTGCATTTGTGGGTGCGGGCACGCTCTCAGCCAGCACCTTCCGCTCACGCACGAACATCGCTGAAGTACACTTCCCCTTCTGGGATGCCGAAAGCAGCCCGGACGGCCTGATCATAGAGCGCATGACCGACCCGACCGCCACCACCGTGGCTGACGCAACCATCTACTATGACGACAGCGATCCGTCACTCGACCCAGTAGGCGACCAGCTTGCTCCCAATCCGCGCGCTGCACTTGGCGGTCTGGACAGCACCAACGGTGCGCACACCTGGGGCACCTCTACCATCGACTACAGCTTTGCCTGGGGTGACGGCAAGCTGATCGACACCTGGGCCAACCTGCCCAGCGGCACCTTCGTTGAGCTCGACAGCGACGTGACCCTTGTTGAGGCCGACCTG
>JAADYX010000001.1 GCA_010092885.1 Chloroflexota bacterium
CCTACGCGCTGGATACCGCACAGGAGCGCGGCGCGCTGTTCATCGGCCCGGGCGTGCGGGTCTACGAGGGCATGGTCATTGGGGAGAACGTGCGCCCCGGCGATATCGCGATCAACGTGTGCAAGACCAAACACCTGACCGGCCACCGCCGCAGCTTCGCCGAGGAGGCGATCCGGCTGACGCCGCCGCGCGAGCTCTCGCTGGACCAGTGCATCGAGTTCCTCGCCGACGACGAACTGCTGGAGGTCACGCCGGAGAACCTGCGCCTGCGCAAGCGCATCCTGGATAACGACGTGCGCATCAAGGAGCAGAAGCGCCGCCGCGAGCTGGAAGGTGCCTGATTTTCCCCGCCCACCCAGCACGGAGCCCCTGTCGAATGGCAGGGGCTCTTTTGATCCCGTTGGGATCGCCCGATATTCCGATCACAGCACATCCGTGACAAAAGACACTAACATACACGCATGTATGTATGTTAGGATACACGCAGTGATGACCAAGGAGACGTTCCATGCCACGCCGCAGCGCACAAGCCGCCGAAGAAACACGCCAAGCCCTGCTGGATGCCGCCCTGCACATCTTCACGCAGGATGGCTACGAGGCCGCGCGCCTGGCCGATATCGCCGCGGAGGCCGGGGTCACACGGGGCGCGCTCTACCATCACTTTGAGGGCAAGGTCGGGCTGTACACCGCCCTCGTCGAGGACCTTTCCGGCGGGTTCAACGAGCAGGTATGGGCGGCCATCGGGGAAGGCGGGCCCTTCCTGGCCATCCTGGAACGGGTGATGGTGCAGCCGCTGGCCTTCCTGGCGGCCAACGACCGCTACCGGGATTTCTACGCATTGGCCAACTTCCAGACGGCCGCCATCGACGACCTGCGCCCCATCCGTGAGGGGCAGATCGCGGCCACCCACGCGATGGTCGAGCAGGTGGCGGGCTTCTTCCGGATGGGCATCGAGGCGGGCGATCTGCGCGCTGGCCTCGACCCGCACGCCGCCGCACAGGCATTTATCGGGCTGCAAAACGGGCTGATCCACATGTGGCTGACGCTGGGTCAGAGCTTTGATCTGGTGCACGCTGCCGGGGAAGCGGCCCGGATCTTTATCCACGGAGTGCAAAAGGAGACTGCCTCATGACGACACTCACTGCTGCCAACCAATCGACCGCACAAGACCGCATCCGCCCGATGGGCTGGGTTGAGTCCCTGCTGATGTTCGGGGTGCCCATGCTGATCTTTATCGCCGGCTTCCACGTGGTGATGCCCGCCCTGCTGGATGCCGGGCTGACCCCGTTCCTCGCGTATTTCTTCCCGATCGCCGGCAGCCTGACACTGCTGCTGATCGCATCGATTGTCGCCTACCGGCTGGAGGGCAACCCCTGGGAGTGGACGGCCTTCGCTGAACGGTTCCGGCTGCACCGCATGGACGGCAAAACCTGGCTGTGGACGGTCGGGCTGCTGGTCGCGGCGCTGGTGCTGGCCAACCTCGTGGCCGCGTTCAACGGCCTGCTGATCGCCAACGGCGTCATTCCCTATCCTGAATGGCTGCCGCTGTGGCTCCAGCCCGCGGTCAACCTGCCGGAGGGTGCGGCCCTGTTTGACGTATACGGGGCGGCCTTCGGCGGGCTGCGCGGCAACGTCACCGCCCTGCTCGCCTACTACGTGCTGCTGGCCGTCAACATCCTCGGTGAAGAGTTCTGGTGGCGCGGCTACGTACTGCCCCGGCAGGAAGCCGCTTTCGGGCGGTGGACGTGGCTGATCCACGGCACGATGTGGTGCGTGTTCCACGCCTTCAAGTACTGGGAACTGCTCGCGCTGCTGCCCATCACCCTACTGATCACGGTGCTGGCCCTCAAGACGCGCAGCACCGTGCCGCCCATCATTGTGCACCTTGTCTTCAACGGCATGGCCCTCATCCCCCTGACGCTCTCCACCTTCGGCGTGATCTAGCCAGGCTGGGGAGTCGTTCCTCATCCGCCCCACACAAGCGGAATGCAGTCCGTAGATGGGCCGCGCGTTGACAAACCCCAGCCCGCGGCCTATGATGGAATCAGCGAACAGGAGAGGAGAATCCCTATGCCACTGGAGAAGAACTACCAATCCAATGACACAGTGTGTAAAGTCACGTTTGTGCTGCCCAAGGATACCGATGCCCACGAGATCTTCGTCGTCGGCGAGTGGGACGGCTGGGATCCACGGGCCACGCCCATGAGCCAGCTGAAGTCCGGCGAGTGGAAAGCCCGCGTCAAGCTGGATGCCAACGACACCTACCAGTACCGCTACCTGGTGGATGGCGTCACTTGGATGAGCGATCCCGATCCGGATGACAGCGCGCCCAACGTCTTCGGGGAACGTAATTCGATAGTGAACACCTGAACCCGGTATCATCACAGCGATGAGCAGCATGCACACACCCGAACTCAGCGGCGCACGCACCCGGGCCACCGATGCCCCCGGCCTGGCCCGTTTGCATCGCGCCATGCGCGGCGAGCATGAAGCGCTCGCCAGTCTGAACACTGACGATCTGCTGGCCCTGCTGCACCGCGAAGCAGGGACCCAAACGCTGCGGCTGGCCTGCTGCGATATCGCTGAGCGGGTACTGCCCGTCTTCACGGCGCGCTTTCCGCATGACGGGCGGCCCGCTGCCTACATCGAGGCAGTGCGCGCCGGGAACCCGAGGGTATTCAGCGCGGCCTACCCGGAGCTGCGCGACCTCGACCGCCATTTCTCCCTGATCCGGGGGGCCACCCATCTGGATACGGCCGTCAGCTATGCGCTGCACACCCTGTTTGATCTCGGGATGGGGCGGCCCACCAGCGCGCTGTACAGCGTGCCGATGTTCTCGCTGTGGGCCATCGAGCTGGCAGTGATGGCGGGCGTCGGGCCGTGGACGGGCACCGGGCGCGACATCCGGGATGCCGAGCGCGCCTGGCAGACTGAGCATCTGCGCCACAAGCTGGTCCACGTGCGGATGAGCGCGCAATGAAGTCACCGGAGATCAGCGGCAGACGCCCACCACCCGATCAGGCACCGGGCCTGGCCCGGCTGCACCACGCCCTCAAGAGCGAGATCGGGCTGCTGCCCCTCGATGAGCTGCTCCTGTTGATCGAGCGGCGGTTGGGCGACCCGGGCCTGCGCGGCATCACCTACGATTATGCTGAACGTGTGCTGCCCGTGCTGCAGGCCGCCCTGCCCGGCGATCCGCTGCCGGGGCGCATTATGGCGCAGTGGCGGCAGTGGACCCACGGCCAGCCGGTCAACGCGGAGTGGATCACCGCGCAGACCGATCGGCTGCGCGCCCGGGTGGTCAGCGCCGCCCCCACCGATCTATGGCTGCAGTGGCCGGAACCCGGCCTCGGCGTGCTGATCGCGGTGGGCACCCTGCGCGCCGTGGCGCTGCGCTGGGATACGCTGGTGATGGCCCGCGCCACCGCCGATCTGGTGCGGCACACGTTCCGGGCGGCCTGTGCCAACGGGACCTTCAGCGTGTGCCGGCACAAAGGCTACCAGCAGGCCTACGATGCGGAACTCGCCTGGCAAACCCATCACGCCCGATCCCTGTTGGCCAGATACCACCCCTCATGACTGCCGACCGCTCCCCGGAACTCAGTGGGGCCCGCCGCAGCGCCGCCGACTCGCCCGGGCTGGCGCGCCTGCACCGCGCCCTGCGCGATCAGAGCGCCGCCCTCGATGACCTGAACCGGTCGCAGCTGCTGAGCCTGCTCTGGCGGGAGGCCGGCGAGGCGGGCTACCGGCAGGTGGCGCTCGTTTTCGCCGGGCGGCTCATCCCTCCGGGCGATCAAGCCCTGCTGGACCTGCATGCCGCCGCACAGGACCGCACCGACACTACCCATCTGCGGGCACACGCCGAGCACTTCCCCCCGATGGCCATCGCGCTGGGGCCGCTCAACCGGCGGACCACCCTGCGCGAGCTGGAAACGGCCATCGCCGCGACGATCCGCCGCCGGGTGGATGCCGCCGTGCGCCCCCCGGTTCGGGCCGCGGAAGCCCGCCACCAACGCGAAGCCCTACACGCCGTCCTGTCCGATCCGCCGCCCCACACGGATGATATCCACCTGCTGTTGGATACCATCAAGAGCGAGGGCGACCTGCGCCGGTTGGCCTGCACCTTTGCCCGGCGGGTGATGCCGCTGTACGAACAGATCTACGATGACCGCCTGCGCATCGCGCTGACCGTCACGCTGGAGACCGGCGGCGTCAGCACGGCCTCCCGGATCCTTGTGCAGCAGGCGGTGGCCACAGCGGGCGGCCTCCTCCATACGGAAACGGGCGCCCACCGGTATGCACGCGATGCAGCCGCCATCGCCCTCAACGCCGTGGACCTGCCCCCGCGTGAGGCCGCCGGGCTGGCAGCCACCGGCGCGCAGGAGCTCATGGCGCAGGTGCAGGTTGATCGCGCCGCCGCGCAGGCCATCCGCCACGAGCATGACTGGCAGACCGCCGCCATCCGGGCTGTGCTCGCCCGGATCCGTGCAACAAAAACCGACGAGTCGACGTAAACTATTAGGGACAGCACTTATCAGAGGAATCAGGATGCCAGACTTCAACCCACAACCGAACGAGACCATTACCATCGGCGGGCAGGACTACACTGTGGCGCCGCACCCGGCGGTTCCCGCCTTTGCCTTCGGGCAGGAAGGGCGCAAGGCGTACGTCTTCCAACTGGTGACCGGCGGCGAGAAGTACGCCCTCAAGAAGTTCAAGCCCGCCTACCGCGTGCCCGAACTGGTCACCGTCAATGATGAGTTGGCGCAGTTCGCGCGCTGGCGCGGGTTGGAAGTCGCCAACCGCCGCTGCCTGACCGCTGACACCTACAGCGATGTTCTGGCCACCTATCCCGACCTGGAATACGCCGTGCTCATGCCGTGGATCACCGGCTCAACCTGGTATGATCTGGTCATCGCCATGACGCCCCTCACCCGGCTGGAAGCGCTGACGTTCGCCACGGGCATGGTCGATGTGCTGGCCGGGCTGGAAGAGGCCGGGCTGGCCCACTGCGATATCGCCGCGGCCAACGTCATTATCAACCCCACGACGGGGCAGGTCCACCTGATCGACATTGAGGACATCTACGCGCCGGGCTTCCAGCCCCCCGCCGCGCTGCCCGCGGGCACCGATGGCTACGCGCACAAGACCTCCTCCGGCGGGCAGTGGGGCCCGCACGCCGACCGCTTCGCTGGAGCCGTGATCACCGCGGAGATGCTCGCCTGGCACGATCAGCGCATCCGCAAGGCCAGCGAGGAGGAACATTACTTCAAAGCCAGCGAGATGCAGCAGGATACCGCCGACTACCGCCTGATGTTGGAGGTGCTCGGCGCTGTCGATGAGCGGCTGGCGGAGCTGTTCACGCAGGCGTGGGAAAGCGAGACTCTGGCCGATGCGCCCGGCATGCGCGCCTGGCAGGAGGTTCTGCAAGAAGTGCAGCACCGCGAAAAGGTCGCGAGTGTGGCCAGCAGCTGGCGGCCCATCGTGCCGGGCGGCGGCCAACCCGAACAGCCTGAAGCCGAGGAGGAGACTCCCCAGCCGGAACCACCGGCTCCGCAGCCCGCGCAGCAGCCGCCCGTCGTGCAGACCCCGATGCCCCCGCCCGCCGCGCCCGCGCCCGTCGTGGTGGATGCCGGCGATGAAGGCGGTCCCGTTGTGGAGTGGCGACCGCTGAGCATGAGCGCCCCCCCACCGCCGAGCGGTACCGGTGCCAGCGAGGATGAGAACGGCACCGATCAGCAGGCCGCAGCCGGTGAGACGATCACGCCGCCGCGCACGCCGAAAGTCGAGTTCGAGCCGCTGCAGATCGACCCGCTGCTCAACGCCCGCACGCCGGAAGGCACGCCCGATCTGCAGGAGGTGCCGGATGACGAGCTCGCCCACGATTACGACGATGTCGGGCGGCTGATGCAGGACGAAGGCCCGTGGGATCCTATCGAGGAGGAGCCGGTGATCGAGGAGGCCGCCGCTCCCCCGCCGCCGGAGGTCATCATGCCGGCAGTCGACGAACTGCCCGTTGAGCTTGAACCGGAGGACGCGGGCGAACCGCTGATCGCGCCCCAGCTCGACTACAACGACATCGACCGGCTGGGCCGCCCCCACCTCGTCTGGACGACCAGCTACGGCGCGGAGGCCTACCTGCTGCAGGAGGCCAAGAGCCCCAAGTTCGACAACCCGCGTGAGTTCACCATTGAGGCCACCGGCGATACCACCTGGAACCCGCCCCTGCCGCGCAGCGGACGGCTCTTCTACCGGATCAAGGCAGTGGCCCCCGGGCGCGAGTCGGCATGGAGCGAGGTGGTCGGCGTGCGCGTCGGCGAGCGCTGAGGGCAGCCACGCCATCCGGTGGTAAAATAGGGGCGCACTCACCCCTAGCAAGGAGCGTCTCCCTATGGCGGATCAACAGTTGGCCCGGCAGATGTTCAAGCACTTCAACAAGTTTATGCTCTTCAACTGGCGGCTCGGGATGGGCCCGTATCTCAGCTTTTGGCCCTACGGATTTGGCCGCTACCTCGTATTGATCCACACTGGGCGCAAGACCGGGCTCACCCGCCGCACGCCCGTCAACTATGCCCCCATCGACGGTGACTTCTACGTCACCGCCGGGTGGGGCACTAAAGCCCACTGGTACCGCAACATCATGGCCGGCCCGCACATCGAGGTGTGGGCGCCCGACGGCCGGTGGCTGGCCGAAGCGGAGGATATCAGCGACGAGGAGGGCAGCACCGCCATCATGCGAGAGGTGCTCAAGAACAGCGGGTTCGCCAGCTTCGCCGCCGGGATCAATCCGCACCGCATCCGTGATGAGGATCTGGCCGCCGCCACCACCGACTACCGCCTGCTGCGCCTGCGCCCGACTGAGGCGGCCAGCGGCCCGGACGGCCCCGGCGATCTGGTCTGGGTGTGGCCGGTGACCGTGCTCGTGCTGCTGGCCGGTCTGCTGGTCGGCAGGCGGCCCCGCCCTGCTCAGCGCAGCTGACCACCAATCACGCCTGCCAGCTTGACATATTGACGACTATCGATATAATAGGTCTATGGATCCTGTGACTTTCGCGAAAGCACTCGCTGACGACACCCGCCAGGCGATCATGAAGCAGCTGTGCTGTGTGTGGCTGAGCGTCAGTGATATCGTCGATGGGCTGGACGGTCGGGTCAACCAGCCGACCGTCAGCCATCACCTCAAGAAGCTGGAAGAAGCCGGTCTGGTCGACGTGCGCAAAGAAGGCCGCCAGCGGCTGTATACGCTCAATCAGGAGCGGCTTACGATGTGCTGCGGCCTGCTGATCGAAACGTTCGCGCCGGACTACCATGGAGCCTATATCCCGGTCGAGGAGATCGAGTAGGGCTCCTTTTTTTGCACAAAATATCGATAAACGTCAATATGTTTGGAGGTCCCATGACGGACGTAACAAAGGCAGTGCAGGCCTACTACACCCAACAGGCCAGCCAGCCCGCCGCCGGCTGCGACTGCGCACAGGCGTGTGACTGCGGCCCATCCCTGTACGACGATACCCTGATCGCAGACCTGCCGGTGGATGTGACCGGTCTCTCGCTCGGGTGCGGCGATCCGGTGACGATTGCCGGGCTCAACCCGGGGGAAACCGTGCTCGACCTGGGCAGCGGCGGCGGCATTGACTGCTTTCTGGCGGCCCGGCAGGTCGGGGAAAGCGGCCACGTCATCGGCGTGGACATGACGCCCGCCATGCTCGAACGGGCCAACGCCAACCGGGACAAGCTCGGCCTGACCCACGTGGAGTTTCGCGAGGGCATGATCGAGGATCTGCCGGTTGAGGCCGGTTCGGTCGATGTGATCATGTCCAACTGTGTGATCAACCTCGCGCCGGATAAGGCTGCAGTGTTCGCCGAGGCGTTCCGGGTGCTCAAGCCCGGCGGTCGCATCGCGATCAGCGACATCGTGACCGACGGCGACTTCTCCGAGGAGCTGCGGCAGCGCTTTGATCTGTGGTCATCCTGTGTCACGGGTGCCATCGACATGGGCGTGTACGTCGCTCTGATGGAAGCCGCCGGGTTCACCGACGTTGCGATCACCGATAAGCGGGATGCCGCGGAGGCCATGCCGGAAGTGCAGGGCATGCCGCGTGTGTTCAGTGCGCGGATCACGGCCCGCAAGCCGGTCTGATCAAGAGAAGCAGCCGGGCTGGTAAGGCGTCTGCCTCGCCAGCCCGGCCAGGTGGTCAGGCAGCGATCATCTCGGAGATGATCGCAGGCAGCTGACTGTAGTCGATCTCGCCTTTGCCGATCACACGGTAGACCCCCGGCAGCATGATATCCGGGTGAGCCATCTTGTGGAACGCGGTCAGCACCAGTACCGGCACGTTGCGCAGGTGCGTGCGGCCTTCCATCCACTTGAGGACATCAAGCCCGTCTGCACGCGGCATAGCCATATCCAGGATGATGGCTGCTGGGCGCATCTCCTCCAGGAGGGCCATGGCATGTAGACCATCTTCCGCCTCCTGAATCCGATAGCCAGCAGCGGAGATCAGCGCTTTGAGGATGCTGCGCATTTCGGCACTATCGTCTACGATGAGCACATCAGATGAGCGTTTCATAGTATCCCTGAAGGATGGTTCGTTACCATTGTCATTTCATATCATACCATATACTAACCATCCAGTGGCGCTCCGTTGTGGAATTGTAAGGCCGTGTCAGTATTCTACATGAAACAAAAAGCCCCGTGCATCCGCACGGGGCCGGATGGCTGCCCGGTTGGCTTACAGCGCTTCAGGCGTGGCGAGGTCTTCCCACTCGTTGAGCATGTCGGCGATCTGTTTCTGCGTGGTGCGGTAGGCAGCCTGCAGCTCCTGCAGATAGTCCTCCGCCGCCACCCCGCCGATCTCCTCGATCTCGGCGTTGAGCTGTTCGAGCTTCGTTTCGGCCTCTTCCAGCGCGAGTTCCAACTCGGTGACCCGTTCAGCCACGGAGCCGTTGGCGGCCTGCAGGCGGGCCTCGCGCGCGCTGCGGGCGGCCTCACGCTCGGCGCGCTGGCGGGCTTTCTCTTCCTCACCGCGCTGGAGATACGCTTTGTAGTCGCCCTTGAACACATGCAGGTGGCCGTCCTCCAGCTCCCAGATCTGCGTGGCCAACGCATCAACCAGGAAGCGGTCGTGCGTCACCAGCAGGATGGTGCCGGGGAACGTCGCCAGCATGGACTGGATCGCCTCCTGCGAGGGGATATCCAGGTGGTTGGTCGGCTCGTCCAACAGCAGGAAGTTCGCGCCGTCCAACGCCATGATGGCCAGTGCGAAGCGGGCCCGCTCCCCACCGGATAGGTCGCCGATGGCCTTGAAGGCATCATCGCCGGTAAGCTGATATTTGGCCAGATAGCTGCGCGCGTCCTTCTCTTCCATCTTGGTGTGCAGCATCAGCTCGTCGATGACGCGCTTTTCGTGGTCAAACTGGTCATGGGCCTGCGCAAAGTACCCGACCACCACATTGGTCCCCAGGCGGGCGCGGCCCTTCAGCGGCTCGATCTCACGCATGACGGTGCGCAGGAAGGTCGTCTTGCCGGAGCCGTTCGGGCCGATCAGCGCGGCGACCTCACCCCGGTGCAGCGAGATAGGGTCGCTGGTGAACAACGTGTTGCCCGGGTAGCCGACGGCCATCTCCGTACTGGTCAGCACGATGTCCCCGCCGCGCTGGGTGGTGTCGAACCGGGCGCGCATCGGGGGCGGGGCACCCGCCGGCGCCTTGAGCCGCTTGATGCGCTTGTTGGCCTCACTGACGGACAGCGGGCGCACATTGCCGATATCCAGCTGGGACCACTTCTTGCCGCTCATCGCCTCCATCAACCCGACGTGATCGATGGCGATCAGCTGGCGGCTGAGCTGCTTCAGGCGGCCCTCGGCGTTGTCCTTGCCGCGCGGGGTGCCGATCATCTTGCTGATGTAGGCGATCTCTTTTTCCAGGCTGGCTTTGGTCTTCTCGTAGAGCTTCAGGTGCCGCTCGAAGCGCTCCTGCCGCTGGCGCAGGTAGGCGGTGTAATTGCCCTTGTAGTCCTCGATGTGCGTCGGGTGCAGCTCCCAGATGGCGTTGACCGTCGTATCGAGGAAGTAGCGGTCATGGCTGACGATCACCAGCGCGCCGTCCCAGTTGCGCAGGGTGAACTCCAGCCAGGCGATGGCCTCCACGTCAAGATGGTTGGTCGGCTCGTCGAGGATCATCAGGTCGGGCTTTTCCAGCAGCAGGCGGGCCAGCAGGGCGCGCGTCTTCTGCCCGCCGCTCAGGTGCTCCAGCGGGATATCGTGCTGGTCCTCATGGAAGCCCAGCCCGGCCAACGTCTTGCGGATGCGGACATCGATATCGTAGCCGCCGCGCGCCTCAAAGAGCTCCTGCAGTTCGCCGTATTCCTCCAGCACCGCTTCCAGATCCGCATCCGGATCGGCCATCAATGCTTCAAGCTCACGCATGCGCTCGGAGGTCTCGTTGAGTTCGGTGAAGACCGACTCCATCTCGCCGCGCAGGGAGTTGCCCTGCCACACGAATGCTTCCATCGCCTCCTGCTTCAGGTAGCCGATGCGCACGCCGCTGGCCACGTTGACCTCACCGTTGGTGGGCGCTTCGTCACCCGCGATGATCTGCAGCAGCGTGGTCTTGCCGACCCCGTTCGGGCCCACCAGCCCGATCCGGCTGCCCTGCGCGATGGCGGCACTCAGCCCGATGAAGACGTCATTCGCCCCGTAGGATTTGCTCACATTTTGCAGTCTCAGTACAGACATACCCATCCCCCTTCTGTTCATTCTGCCGCGGGGAGTATAGGGAATTGCGGGTGCGGTGTCAATGGGTGCCCACGGCTGGATTTCTCCGCTTAACACCCACTTAACATCAAAGCCGTATACTGCTGTGTGTACAGTAGAGGGAGATCCCGTTATGGCAATCAGTATGAAACCGATGGAAGATGAGCCCATTGCCGTTCTGACGCTCAGCAGTCCGTTCAATGCTAAGCGCGATGCCTTCGAGGGCACCGTGCAGACGGACAGCTTCCGCCGCCGCCACGATGGCCCGATCTTCGCAATTTGGGACTTCAGTGAGGCCGATATCGACTATGAAGCGCTTGTGGCCGGTATCCTTGAGCCGCAGAACGTCGGAGAGGCTTATCTAGAAAACGTGCGGCACATCTTTGTTGGCACTGCTCCCATGCTGCGCGTGATGGTCGGTACCGGTCCGCTGAGCACGGGTGGCCTGCGCCCGAAGATCTTCTCCACCCTGGAAGAAGCACTCGCGATGGCGCGCGGCCAGGCCGTCAGCGGCTGACCACACACCTCATCAGCACACCCCCGACTTCACCAGCCGGGGGATTTTGCTTGCCCGCACACCGCCTCACGGGCCGAAGAGCACGGCATCAAGGCCGAGCTTGCCGTCGGAGACGTTCCGCCAGCCGATGTTGATGCGGATCGCATCGTAAGCCCCGTCCGGATTGGCGTCACAGGTGAAGGTCCGCCAGTTGAACGTGCCGCGATCGGCGAACAGACAGGTCGCTGTATCGACGGTGTCTGCCCCGCTGAGGAACTCGATCTGAGCGCCGATCTGGCCGCCGGTCACG
>JAADYX010000150.1 GCA_010092885.1 Chloroflexota bacterium
CCTGTGGCCCGCGTGCCCACAGTTCGCCGCGCTGGCCCGGCCCGAGCGGCTCACCGCTGTCCACGTCGACGATCATGAATTCGGTGCCGCGCACGGCCGGGCCGACCGTGCCATCGCGGGGCTTGTCGTCGGGGTTGACCATCAGCACAGGGCTGGTTTCGGTCAGGCCGTAGCCCTGCTTCACGATGCAGCCCAGCCGCTCAGCAACTGCCTGCCCGAGTGCGGCATCCAACGGGGCGGCCCCGGAAACGATCACGCGGACGGAGGTTGTATCGAACTGGTCCACGACGGGATGCTTGGCCAGGCCCAACAGGATCGGCGGTACGAGATGGGCCTTGGTGACCTTGTGGTCCTGGACGAGTTGGAGGAACTGTGCCATATCGAAGCGCGGCATGGTGACGATAGTCGCGCCATTGGCCAGGCTGACGTTGATGATCAGCTCCATGCCGTAGATGTGGAACATCGGCAGCACGGCGATGATCACGTCCTGATCGGTGACCGGCTCGATGCCTTCCAGCTGCACGATGTTGGCCACCATGTTGCGGTGTGTCAGCATCACGCCTTTGGGCAGGCCGGTCGTGCCGCTGGAATAGGGCATCACAACGAGATCCTCGGCCGGGTCGATCTCAACGGGTTCGGGGGCGCTCTGCCCGAAGAGCGCGGTCACCGGTGTGGCGCCTTCCGCCTCGCCGAAGACGAAGACCTCTTCCACCGAGTTGACCTGCTCAGCGGCCGCCAGTGCGTTTTCCACGAAGGGGGGCACGGTGATCAGATAGCGCGCGCTGGAGTCCTCAAGCTGGTGGACGATCTCCTCGACGGCGTACAGCGGGTTCATCGTTGTGGTAATGCCGCCCGCCAGCCCGACGCCGTGGAACAACACCGGATATTCAGGGATGTTGGGGCTCAGTACGGCGAACACATCGCCTTTGCCGAAGCCGCGTGCCTGCAGACCGTTGGCCAACCCGTTGATCATCTGGACGAGTTGGGCGTAGGTCAGGGTGCGGCCGCTGGGCCCATCGATGAGGGCGGGCTTGTCACCGTAGTTCACCATCCGGCTGAGGATGTAGTGCTGGAGTGAGACATTCGGGATGTCCACATCCGCATAGGGGCTCTTGAAGATCATGGATTCTCTCCTGTGGGGGATTGGTCGCGTACAAATCATGTTACACTGTTTTTACAGAGGTGCAACGTTTTCACCAGGTTTGTTGGCTACGATTTGATTTGCAATAGATACATTAAGGAGACAGATAGATGGGACGGTTTAGGAAGATGCGACCCGCGGGACGGATGGCCAGCCGGATGGTCCGGCGGCATGCGGCACGGCAGATCAGGCGGCACCTGGCGCAGAGACCACGCCGCCGCGTCATGCGCCGGGGCGGCGGTGCGCTGTTCATGCTGGGGGCGGTGGCGCTCAAGCTGGCCATGGACGATGTAGACCGCATGGAGCAAGACCTGGGCAAACCCGCCGAGGAAATGACCGACGCGGAGATCCTGGCTGCGATGGAGCGGCTGGGCATCAGCAAGCAGGATCTGGATGAAGACGACGAGGCCGAAACCAAACGCGCGCCGCGCGTCCCCACCGAGTGCGATTCGTGCGGCTTCGGGCTGACAACGGAGAACATCGATTGGGCTGGGCCGACCAGCGCGCAGTGCCCGATGTGCGGGACCGGTGTGGAAGTCGAGTGGGTGACCATTGGCTGAGTCGCCCGGCAGCGGCAATAATACGCGCAGTATTCACGCCGCCTGAAAGGGTAGAAAGACCATGGTCAACCAGCAAGCAGAAGCCCAGCTCCGCCAGCAGATCCTCGATGTGCTGGCGGACTTCGATGAACTCACCGTGCAGACGAACGTGCCCCTGCGGCACGCGGGCGTACTGGCCGATGTGCTGGCCCGCACCACCAACAAACTGATCGTGATCGAGGGGGCAGTCATCGCGGATGCCGAGACGCTGCAGATGGCGATCAACAAGGCACAGCACGTCCGCCGCGCGACGGGCGCGCAGAGCGTGATCGTCGTGGTGGACGCCATCCCCGATGATGCGGGCGAGCTGCCCGCCGGCACGGTCTACACGACCGATACGCTGGCGGAAGCGGTAACGGACATCCTGGCACAGCCTGTGTTCCGTGGCAGCGCGGACGTCGGTGCGGATGAGGATGCCAGCATTGTGTATGTAGCCATGCCCTACCGGCTGGGTTTCGATGAGGCCTACTATCTGGGTGTGGTCGATGCTGCGATCAAGGCGGGCCTTGTCGTGGACCGGCCGCTGCGCTCGCTGGATCTGGAAGATGATGCCGACATAGTGGCCGAATCCGTGGCAAACTGTACTGGTGTGGTGATCGACCACAGCGGCTCCGATGATATGGTCAAGGCGCAGCAGGCCATCGTCAATGAGACGGACAAGCCGGTGGTCAACATCACCCGTGACGACCCGCCTGAAGAACTCGACGACGTGATCACCTATTCGCTGAACAAGGTTGACGCTCTGCGGGATCGCCTGGTGGATGCGTTCAAGGCGATGCTGGCTTAACGGTGGGGGCGCATTTCAGCTTTCACCCACGGACATTCTGTTAGGCTATTGTGTTTGTCGGGTGATTCTGTGCTGCGGTATACTGCCCCGGGCGGTTCGAGAGAGCCGCCCCTTTTAGTGATGGTCAGCCTACAGGATGGGCACAGATGAGCACGAACACAGCGGGCAAACAGAGACGCACACTCAAGGACTACATCGGGTTGGTGGCGCGCGGGTTCGCGATGGGCAGCGCGGATGTGGTGCCGGGCGTTTCCGGGGGCACGATGGCCTTCATCCTCGGCATCTATGAGGAACTGGTGCAGTCGATCAAAGAGGTGGCCGCCCCGGATTTCCTCAAGGCGGTGTTCTCGCTGAAGATCCGTGAGGCCCTGCAGATCATCAACTGGCAGTTTCTGGTGGCGGTGGCCAGCGGCATCCTGCTGGCGATCATCACGCTGGCACCCAGCCTGGAATGGCTGCTGGAAAACCAGAAGGTCTATCTGATGGCGTTCTTCTTTGGGCTGGTGCTGGCCTCCACGATAGTGGTCGCGCAGCGCATCGAGCGGTGGGGGGTGGACCGCATCGGCCTGATGGCGCTGGGGGCGGTGGGTGCGTTCCTCATCGTTGGGCTGGTGCCCGCGCAGACGCCGGATACATGGTGGTTTCTGCTGCTGGCCGGGTCGGTGGCCATCTGCGCGATGATCCTGCCGGGGATCAGCGGGGCGTTCATCCTGCTGCTGCTGGGCAAATACCAGACCGTGCTGGCCGCCGTCGGTGATCGCGATATTATCACGCTGGGGCTTGTTGCTATCGGGGCGGGCTTCGGGATTGTGACCTTCGCCCAGCTGCTCGGGTGGCTGTTCAAACATTACCACGACCTGACCATCGCCTTCCTCACCGGCCTGATGATCGGCAGCCTGCGCAAGATCTGGCCGTGGAAAGAGGTGCTGGAAACCACCATCGTTGACGGCGAAGAGCTCATCCTACGGGAGATGAACATCCTGCCCGCGTTGGGGCCTGAGGTGTTCATCGCGCTGGGGTTGGGTGCGGCGGCCTTTGTGCTGGTCATCGTGCTTGAGCAGCTTGCCAGCCGCGGCCAGACTAACAGCGAGCAGGCCGAACCGGCCGCTGCGAAGTAGGCCCGCCTATTCGGCGGGCTGCAAAGGCCACCCGATGCGTGTTTCACCAAGTGTATAGCTGGCCTGGCGGATCGTGTCTTCGGCGGCGCTGCGGCTGCCGGTGAAGTGCACTGTGCCGCAGGAGTTGCCCAGTTCAACACGGGCCTCACCGTTCTGATCCGTGGTGAAGACCAAGAAATCCAGATCATGCATGTACTGCGGCGGAACGGGTTCCGGGGCAATGAGGAACTCCACGCCGGCGGCGGGCTGTTCGTCCGGATCGCGGGTGCCGCTGTTGTCGGTATCTATCCACACTTCGAAGATCAGTGTGGCTGTGCCCGTTTGGGGATCGCCAGTAGGTTCAAACCCAAACGCCAGCGCATTTACGTCAGTGGCGTCAATCTCGGTAGGGGTAGTCGGTGCGTAGCCGCACGGCGGAACCGCCCATACATCGAAGAAGTGTGTGTAGGCACCGTCAACGCGCGCGCGCCCGTCCTCACCGGTTTGCCAGATGCGGCGGTCCATGCTGCCGTGGATGTTTGAACTGGCCACTACCAGCACATCCGCGATGCCGGGCTCATCCTCAGTGTGTATACCGTCGCCATTATGATCCGCGTAGGCCAGCGCGTTGAGGTCGATGCCCTTTGTATCCTGCCCACCAATCACAGGGGCGAGCTCGATCTCAACGGGACGGCAGCCTACTACCAGCAAACCCAGCAAAAGTACACTCAGCAATCGAAGCACAGCACGTCACTCCTGACTTTCAAACGCGTACACACGACCATCACTGCCGCCGACAAAAACCAGTCCGCCGGCAACCACGGGTGACGACGAGCGCCAATCGCCAGCGGGGCCGGTGCTCACCGCCCACAACAGGTCTCCGGTAAGCAGATCGTAGGCGCGCACTTCGCCCTCGCCTTCTGTCGTGCCGATCACGACGCCGTTCTCACCGTCGGAGACGACTGCGGTTGAGGCATAGACCGCGCCACCGGTTTCCACCGACCAGACGGGTTCGCCGGTGGCGGCATCGACCGCGTACAGCGACTCATCGATGCTGCCGAACACGACCAATCCGGCGGCCAGCGCGGGCGTGGCATGCACCCGGCCGCCGGTCTCAAAGACCCATATCTCCGCGCCTGAAGCGGCATCCAAAGCGAAGACCTCGCCGCTGTGGCTGCCGATGTACACGACGCCATCCGCAGCGGATGCCGACCCCCACACAGGGCGGCCCAGATCAACCAGCCAGATTTCGGCACCGGTACCCACATCGACGGCGCGTAGGGTGCCATCCGCGCTGCCGAAGACAACGGACTCCCCGATTAGGGTGGGGGAACTATACACCTCGCCGTCCGTTTCGACCTGCCACACGACGGAGCCGGTCTCTATAGCGAGGGCGGTCATGGTACCGGCATGGCTGCCAATGATCGCCAGTCCATCTGCTATGAGGGGCGAGGAGTAGATGAGATCGCCGGTGTCATGCTCCCACAGGGGTGATCCATCCGTGCGGCTGACGGCATGGACCATGCCGGTCACACTGCCGAAGACGACCGCCTCACCGGCGACAGCGGGCGTGCTGACCACCTCATCGCCGGTGTCGAAGGTCCAGAGTGTTTCACCCGTGAGGGCATCAAGCGCGTAGACGGGGCCCTCCCAGCTGCCGATGTATAACACGCCGTCCTGCAAACTGGGGGAGGAGCGGATGCGTGTGCCGGTATCCACGGCCCAACGAGTGCCCGGTTCGGAGCGGGGGAGGGGCGGCTGGAAGGATCCGGTGCGCGACGCGCTGCCCTGAAAGGTCGGCGAATCGGGCAGGGTGGCGATCTCGGCGGTGGCCGCGACCGTTGGGTCTGCGGGTGGGTCGGCGGCGGCGCATCCGGCCAGAAGGAGGATCAGTGCGGCGAGCGGAGCGTGCTTCACGCAGTGGCCGCCTTGAGCAGCCGGATCTGTTCCAGGGCTTGCGGTATTGTGTTGGAAATCGAGACGACCTCCGCTGCTTCATACTGAAACTGGCCGCTAGCGGCAGCAATCGGGTTGACGAGGCGCGGCGGCCCGACGAGCAGGGTAGTTGTGCGCTCAGCGATCTGGGCGGCCCTGTCACCACGCAGGTAGCCCAGCGCCTGTACCAGATCGCCAAAGGGCAGATCCTCATCAAGGCCGGAGATATCATAAACCGTGTAGTAGTGGTCATCCGTGCTGGCAAGCAGTTCCGCCATATTGCGCTGCATAGTGACCATGTCCTCATCGATCTGTACGGGCTTTATGAAGGTGATGATAACGATCTTCTCATCCAGCAGCGTTTCAAACGTCAACGGCATGCAATTCCCTCAACCATTTATCTCAACTGTTTGGACCAGAGTATAGCGCGCGATCGATTTCACGGCGTGTTGATCAAAGCCGGGCACAGCCCTATATTCAACCCATGGAAGCAAAGCAGACCCCCCTATGGCACCCGGGCCTATGGATTGCGCTGGCTGCGGGGCTCGCGCTGAAAGCCGTCATCTTGGCGACGGGTGCGGCCACCTTTGACGCTGACGAGGCCATCCTCGCGCTGATGGCCCGGCACACCTTGCAGGGCGAACCGGCCCTGTTCTTCTATGGTCAGAATTACATGGGCGCATTGGACGCCTACCTGATTGCGGGGTCGTTCCTGGCATTCGGGGAGCGGGTGCTGAGTGTGCGGTTAACGCAGGTGATGCTCTACGCGGGGGTGTTGGTGACGACGTACATTCTCGCGTGGCGCATCACAGAAGACCGGTGGGCCGCAGCGGCCGCTGGCGGCCTGATCGCCCTACCGACGGTGCTGTTCAGCACCTACACGACGGCGACTCTGGGCAACTATGTCGAGGTGCTGCTGATCAACAATCTGCTGTTCCTGATCGTGTGGGACATCCTCAGCGGGCGCAGCGATAAACCGGTCTGGTGGCTGGTTGCCGGCCTGCTGGCCGGGATCGGCTGGTGGGGTATGGCGCTGGTGATCGTCGCGATTGCGCCGCTGGCTCTGCTCGGATTGTGGCATTATCGCGAAAGCCTGCCGTGGCAGCGGATTGCGCTGTTGGTGGCAGGCTTTGCGGTCGGGGCTCTGCCCTGGTTTGCGGGCATCATCGGCAGCCCGACCGGCATTCTCGCGGATCTGAGCGGGGCGCGCGTGGTGGACCCGGGCGGTGGGTTCGGGCCCCGGGTGGTCAGCCTGCTGTTGTTCAACCTGCCTGCTCTCTTCGGGCTGCGGGCGCCCTGGTCTGCGTCGTTTATTCTGCTGCCCGTTGGTGTGGTCGCCCTGGCGGGTATTCTGCTGGTGCTGGTTGACTCGGTGCGGGGCTGGTCAGCGGGGACAGACTACCAGCGCATCGCGCGGCGCACCCTGCTGATCGCTTTTGCGGTGCTGTGCGTGCTCTTCACCGCGACGCGCTTTGGCATCGACCCGACAGGCCGCTACCTGCTGCATCTGTATCCGCCGTTGGTGCTGCTCATCGCGGATTGGATGCACCGGATGCGGCCCCGGCAGGCGGCGCTTGCGCTGAGCCTACCGCTGATCCTGGGTGGGTACTATCTGTATGGGAACATACAGGCCATCATGAACACACCGCCCGGGCTGACCACGCAATTCGACCCGGTGACGCATATCCCGCACACTCACGACGACGACCTGGTGGCCTTCCTGGATGCCATCGGTGTGGACCGAGGCTACTCCAACTACTGGGTGGCTTACCGGTTTGCCTTCCAAACGGGTGAGCGCATCATCCTGAGCCCGGCGCTGCCGGACAAAACCGACCTGGCCTACACGCCCAGCTACGATCGCTACCCGGCCTACACCGATGAGGTCAACGCGGCTGACGAGGTGGTGTACATCACCAGCAATCTGCCGCAGTTGGATGCTGAACTGGCCAGGCGCTTCGACGTGTTGGATGTTTCCTACCGTGTGGAAGACATCGGTCCGTACACGGTGTTCTACGATCTCTCGCGTGCGGTGCGCCCGGCCGAACTCGGTGGCTGGTGAACAGCTACTCCGGCACGTACCAGACGGGTTCGCCGCTCAGAATGCTGCGCAGCTGCTGTGGGAAAAGCTGCACAGAAAGCGGCTTACCGATGAAACCATCAAAACCAGCATCTTGAGCGACGACTACTTCACTGGTGTGCACGGTGTAGGCGATGATCGGTGCGCCCTGCAGCACAGCCTGTTCCCGCAGTTCAGCCAGCAGATCAAAGCCGCTGTCGTTTGGGAACTCCAGGTCGAGAAAGACCACATCAACGGGATTGATGCCCTGCAGGGCGGCGTACAGTTGGTGGGGTGATACCACCGATGTGCAGTCCACACCCTCACGCTGAAGCAGAGCGGTGAGGGCATCGATATTGGAGCGGTTGTCATCAACGATGAGTGCATGCGTCATCTGAAATCCTTTCGGTGTGATGATAGGTATAATTGCTGTGGCCGAAGCACCGGGTTGAAAACGGACGTTCGGCCCTATCGACTGGCGGGTAACAGCAGTCAACCACTAGTAGTGTGACAACCCTTCATCCCACACTGGCTCACCTGCGAGGCAGGTTGCGAGCTGGTTGTGGAACTGGCGAACATTGATCGGTTTGGCGATAAACCCGTGCAGACCAAGCTCCTGTGCCCTTGGGATCTCAACTGCCGGGTCGGAGGCAGACACGATGATGACGGGGACATCGCACAGATCGGAGTCGGCCTGCATGGCGGCATAGATGTCGTAGCCCGTCATCAGATTGGGATACATCAGATCGAGCAGGACGAGATCGAGCGGCATGGCCGCCCGCATGGCCAGCGTCATCTCAGAAATAGTGCGCCCGCGCCCCATCTTGACGATGGCACCGGCGCGGGTCAATGTGAGTTGAACGGCAGCCCGGTTTTTGATGTCGTCTTCGGCGTAGAAGACGCGCTTCCCTTCTAACGTCGTCATAAGCATCTCCCTCATGCGATGTGCCAGACCGGTTCCCCATTGAGGATCTGACGCATCAGCTGGGGGAATTGGTGAACGATGAGAGGTTTGGCGATTGTGCTGTCAAAACCGGCGGTGCGCAGCCGTTCGATCTCTTCGTTCATGACGCTGGCCGTCAGGGCGACCACTGTGGCACCGGTGTAGTCCGGGTCGCTGCGCAGCATCTCAAGCATCTCAAACCCGGAGTGCGGCTCCACGTGGATATCCAGCATAAAGACTTCCGGGCGAGCGGGCAAACTGCGCACCCGCTGCATGAAGTCGGCGCTGTCTGAGAAGATGGTCAGGCCATTGCTTTTCAACACACGTTCGAAGATCGTCTTCATCGCGATGCGGCTGAGGGCATCGTCTTCCACGTAGAGGTAGGTGTGCTGATCAAACATCGGCTGCCGCCTTTTCACCCGGAAGTGAGAAGGTGAACGTTGCGCCTTTGCCTGTGTCGCTGGTCAGGTGAAGCTGGCCGTTGTGTGCTTCAACCAGGCGCTTGCTGATCGGCAGGCCGAGGCCGGTACCGCCCGCGTGTTTGACGCCCGTTTCGGTCTGCACGAAGGGGTCGAAGATGATTTCGTGCTGGTCGGGCGGAATACCCGGCCCGGTGGCGGTCACGCTGAAGTAGAAGCTGCCCGCGCGATTTTCGGCGGCGACGGTCACACTGCCTGTCTCCGTGAACTTGCAGGCGTTCGAGACGAGGTTGAGCATGATCTGCTTGATACGGCGGCGGTCGCCTCTGACGGTCGGCAGGTCAGTGGCGATGTGAACCGTTAGCTCGATCTCGGGTTTGTCCTGCAGGAGGGTGCGGCCTATGTCGACCGCTGTATCGATCTCCGGGCGCAGGTCCACGCCGTCCTCGACGTGCATCTGCATCATGCCGCTTTGCAGCTTGGTGATGTCAAGCACGTCGTTGATCAGGGCGAGCAGGTGGCGTCCGCTGTCAATGGACTTATGGAGAAAGTCGACCTGTTCATCGGTGACCGGCCCCATGGCCTCCATGGCGATCAGTTCGTTGAACGTCAGGATGGAGTTAAGTGGGGTGCGCAGTTCGTGGCTCATGCTGGCCAGGAACTGGGACTTCATACGGTCGGACTCTTCTGCGCGTTCTTTGGCGATGCGCAGGTCTTCGGTGCGTTTGGCGATGCGATCTTCAAGCGTGTTGTTGAGATCGCGCAGGTCGGCGAGGGTGGCTTCCAGATTGCCCATCAGGACGTACAGAATGACGCCGGAGAGCGTGATAAGCAGGCTGATGACAACTAGGTCATCGAGGTCGCCTGAGTCCAGGCCAGTGACGAGGACCCCGGTCTCTTCCAACACGTACAGCAGGGTCAGAGACGCGATGGCCAGCGCCGTGGCCGGAAGCGCCGCCCGCCTGCCGAGCAGCAGACTGGCCAGCCCGATGCCTGCTGCGTAGCCGACGACGTTGAGATCGTTGATGCCAGTGCCGACAAAGGCCTGATAGGAGATCAGGCCGAACACAACCAGCGGTGCGAGCACGCTGGGAATAAAGAGATTGCCGAGCTTGAACACGATATAGCAGAACAGAACAACAACGACTGCAACCAGCACGGACATGAAGCGGGATGTGTAGACACCTACACTCGTCACTAAGAGGCCCAAAAGGCCGACGCCCAACATAGTAAGCAAGATGGTGTTGAGGGTGGCAGCGCTCCGGTCGAGCTGCGGATCGTCGAAGGTCGGGGGTGAAAAGAATTGTAGGGCTTGTGTCATGTGGTTTTCCTCCCAAACATTAACGCGAGTATCTTACCACACGTGCGAGAGATGTCTATACTCTGTTAAGGGGCTGTAACCTGATGCTGTATGCTGGCCCAATCCGGAAAAGCAGTAACGGGGTGCACGCGGCACCCCGTTGTGTTGTGAATGTCAGATGGTCAGCTCAGGGGGCAACCTGCGTGAGCGACAGATTGTCAAAGCCGAGCAGACCGCCGTTGATGTTCCGCAGGCCCATGCTGATGCGGATTGCATCAAAAGAGCCGGTGGCGGTGATGGTGGGGCAGGTGATCAACTGCCAGTTGAAGGTACCGCGGTTGGGCACAATGCAGTTCACGGTGTCCACCGTGCTGCTGCCGCTGCGCAGTTCCAGGCGGGCTCCGACGGCACCGCCGCTGTTGAGATTCTGACCACCGGCGTAGAAGCTGAAGGCGAAGGCATCACCAGCTGAGCCGCTGAAGCTGACCGTCTGGCTGATGCGTTCGGTGATGCCATCGGCATCGAAGAGCATCACGTAGCTGCCATCTTGAGCCATGCCGGTGTTGAAGCGATCATCGTCACCGACGATGCTCCACTCAGCGCCGAGCGGGCTCTCAAAGCTGGCGTTGCTGAGCACCAACGCATCGGACTCTGTGCCGTGGAGGATGAGCTGCCAGTCGTCGAAGGTACCGGTATCAAGGCCGCCATACATGTCAGATACGCTGATCGTCCATGTGCCGTCGGACTGTTCACCCCAGAAATGGGTGCTCATCATGCGCCAGTCGATGATGTTACTATTGCTGTCATTGGTATAGCCGAAGAGCATGACGCTGGTCGTGCCGCTCGGCGAGGTGAGTTCGACGCGGACATCACCCCGGTAGGAGTGGGTGGCGTTGAGCACGACTTCGACGTGCTCCAGAGTCAGGCCTTGCCCGCTGACGTTGAAGGTGTCGGTGACCGGTGTGCCGGGCACGCCGGGGTTCGGGCCATCATCCGGGATGGGCTGGCCGACATTCTGGACGGGTGAGGCATAGGTCACACCCTGGTCCACATTGGTCCAGTTGGCAGCTGCGGTGACTGCGGCAGCGGCATCGATGCGGCCGTAGCCGTAGTCGTGATGGACCCAGTAGCCCGCACCGTTCTGGTGCCACTCGGGGCTGGTTGGGTGGTTGCGTTCCGCGGTCTCAACGAGGATATGCTGTACATCACGCCAGGTGAGGTTCGGGTTGGCTTCCAGCATCAGGGCGATGATGCCTGCGGCCAGCGGCGAGGCCGACGAAGTACCGCCGAAACCATTGGTGCAGTCGGCATCGGGCAGACCGCCATAACCGGCGCCGCCGGTGCGGTCGGTGGTTGTGGTGCCGACACCGTCGCTGCTGCTGCCTGCGTTCACAAGGGTAGCCGCGCCCTGCTCACTGTAGCTGGAGATCACGCCATCATGGTCGGTAGCGGCCACGGCGATGGTGTAGCGCGAGCTGGCGTAGCCGTCACGGTTGACATCATCATTGCTGCCACGACCATTGCCGGCGGCCCACACGTAGATACTGCCCAAACCGGCGCGCCCATTGAGGATATTGTTCTCAATGGCGTCAAATGTCAGCGGGCCAGGGCCTTCAAGGCGTGCGCCGTCATCAAACGGCCCCCATGAGTTGTTGTAGATATCGTTGATCTGGCCTTCATGGCCGAGAGCCAGTGCCTCCTCCGCATCGGAGGAACCCAGGTCAATGCTGGAGTAGGAGGCATCGTAGGCTGCGCCCACACCACACTTGGAGTCATCGTTGGCGGCGATGATGCCGGCTACGGAGGTGCCATGGCTGGCCAGCCCAAAACCCAGATCCAAGTCGCCAGCCGGGTTGTGGTTAGCTGCCAGATCGGGGTGAGTGCTTTCCACGCCGCCTTCAACCACGCCGACGGTCACGCCGGTGCCGGTATAGCCTGCATTCCAGGCGGGCACGATGTTGACATCTTCACCAGCGGTGCCGCCGGACTGCCCGGTGTTGTCCAGGTGCCACTGATCACCATAGTAGGGATCGGTGGGGACGCGCAGATCGCGCTCAAGGGCCACCTGCTGCTGGAACCATTCCACGGCCGTATTGGATGCCAGTTCGCTGGCAGTCCGGTCTGCATCGCGCAGGCTGCCAGCAAAGCGGAACACGTAGTGATCGGGCAGGGCTTGGATCGCGCCGAGGTTCTCGGCGCTCAGGGCTGCGGCCAGTGCGTCCGCATCCGTGCCTGGGGTGAGTTCCACAGCCCAGATCTCGGTCAGCTGGGGGATATGCTGCCCGGTTGTGCCCGCACGCTGGGCGACAGCGGGCGTCACTTCGAGCGAGAATACGAGTGCTGCCAGGGCAACGACAATCGCTGCTACAAACCGATGATAGCGTGTGTTTTTCAAAAGACGATCTCCTCGATTGATTGGTGTACCACTGCCATTCTATACCAGACACACACCAGAATGGGGTGAATAGGAGCAAAGTACCGCCCGGCATAGTGTGCATGCCGGGCGGTTTCAACCGTTACTCATCCAGGACAACAAGCAGTGTGCTGCCGACGATCACAAACGTGATCCCCGCAACACCCCACAAAACTAGGAACGTCTCCGCCTGCCCGGCGAACGTCGCCAGACCAAGCAGGGCCGTACCGATCATGCCGACTCCCGTCTTCAACAGGATGTCAGCGCCAGTGCGCATACCCATCGTGCATCACCTCCCTGCGTGTGTGCTCAAGCGCCTGCCACCGGATCGGATCCGGTTGGTGGCGCTGTGGATCCCCGGCACGGTCAGCCAGTTCGGCAGCGAGCCGTGCGGCTGCCCCCGGAGCCGTTTCCGGAGGGAGATCCTGCTGAAAGCCAAGGATCGCGTTTTGCAGCTGGGCGTGCAGCCGGGCTGCATCCCCGTTGAGGGGTGCCATGCCTTCCAACGTGAGCAGCAGTTCGCTGCGGGTGGCGGGTGCCAGGTCGACACCTTCCATGACGCGCACGAGCAGCTCCTTCACGTGGCTTGCGTAGAGCTCGCAAGGATACTGCTCCATGCCCAAGCGAGGCTGCACCGTTTGGAAGGCGTCCCACAAAACGGCCCACTTCCCAGGGAAGAGCCGCTGATAGTCTTCGATCAACCGTTCGGCTACCGTCAGAGTCCACATCAAAACCACTCCCTTCAAAATTTCTGAACGGCCTTGATGATACGATCAGAACGGATGTTCTACCAGTCAAAAGGCATCGAATTGGGTTAGAAGTGCAGTAGGAGAGGGTTTGGGACGGGCCCGGCGGCCCATCCCAGCGGGTTAGCGGGGTTATTGGGTCAGCAGTGCGTGGAATTTCTCGTTGAACGCGTCGGGCTTTTCGATGAAGGGCGTATGGCCGCAGTCTTCAAAAACGACCTCTTCAAAGCTGCCACCGGCCTCGGCGTACTTTTCCAGCACGGCGCGGGTCTGGCTGACCATGGGCTGCGACGGGAAGACTTCCTCGCCGGGCCAGCCGGGCACGGCACCCAGCTTGCCGAGTGTGCCCAGGTCAAACATGGAGCCGTCGCTGACGATCTGGTCTTCGGCCCCCCGGATCCACAGGATGTGGGGCTTGGGGTCAACAGCGTACAGCTTGCTGATATCTGCCACGTAAATTGGAGCCAGGGCGTTGGCCGGTCCGAATTTGCCGGGTGCGGCGCCCGGCCAGTTCTCAGAGGGTGTGAAGTCGCCGGGGTATTCCTTTTCGCCCACGTGCTCGCTGAGAAGCGCGGAAAGCAGTTCCTCTTCACGCTCCGGCTTAAAGGGCGGCTTCCAGTAGAAGGTGTTCATGATCACGCGCGGCGCGGACTGAGGGTTCTCCTCGCTGCGGTCGCCTGCAGCCATGCGTTGGGTGAACTCCGCATTGACGATGCCAGCGCCGGAACCGGCCCCATCCGGGAAGTTGGGTGTGCCTTCCAGATCTTTGGAGCCGCCGAAGCCAAACGGTGACCCCGGTGCGGCCACGGTGACGGTCAGGACGCGGCCGGGGTAGTCGCTCAGGATGCGCCAGATCACCGAGCCACCCATCGAGTGACCGGCGAGATGCACCTTGTCGATGCCGAGATGGTCCAACAGGGCTATGGCGTCATCGGCCAGATCGCCCATGCCGTTGGTTGCGTCGACCTTCTTTTCCGGGTCAGCACCGCCGTAGCCGCGCTGGTCCGGTGCTATGCCGCGGAAGCCTTCCGGCAGGGCCAGCATGACCTCCTCCCAGAAGGTGGCGTTCGATGCGTTGCCGTGCAGGAAGAGCACCGGGGTGCCTTCCTCTGGCCCGGCGAACAACACACGGGTTGTAAGCCGGTCGGTGGTGACTGTCTGGGCGGTGACGCCCTCCATGGTGGGGATATCCATAAGCTGCCTCCTGTGATTTAGGTTTTCTTTTGGAGTTCGGCTGCGGTCTTGCGCAGCTCGGTTTTTTGCACTTTGCCCGCTCCGCTGATGGGCAGGCTGTTCATGAAGATCACCTGCTTGGGGACTTTGTAGCTGGCCAGGCGCTTTTTGAGGAAGCC
>JAADYX010000151.1 GCA_010092885.1 Chloroflexota bacterium
CGTCGCGTTGGATGGTGGCATCGGCACGCTCGCAGAAATTGCGCTCACCTGGAACCTTATCCAATCAGAGGAGCTTGAGCCGCGCCCTTTTGTGCTGCTCAGTGAGCGCTGGGGGCCTCTGCTGCAGGAGGTGTACGGCGAGGGCATCTACATCAAACCGGCGCACATGGATCTGTGGCAGACCGCCACCACGCCGGAAGAGGCTGTCAGGCTGGTAACGGCATGGGCATCATGAAGCACACAGCCCTCGGCATTCTGATCGGTATCGCACTCGTGGCCTGCGCTGGCTCACCGGAGACCGCCATTACGCCAACAGCGCCATCGCCAACGGCCACGGTCACCAGCGAACCGACCGTCACACCAACCGCGACTCCAACCCCAACGCCGACGGCGACAGCCACACCAACCCCAACGGCCACCCCCGGGCCGGGCCTTGATGATCTGCTCGCTACGCCGCAGGCTCTGTACACCGAGGCCTTGCTTGACGAGGCCCGCGAGGCCTACGAGGTGCTGATCGACCTGTATCCGGACCGGGCCGCACCGCACCTGGGGTTGGCGACTATCGCGCAGCGCCTCGGTGATGAAGAGACGGCCCTTGATCACCTGGAAGATGCGGTTGAAGCGGAGCCCGGCAACCTGGAAGCCCTCCAGCGACTGGCGCGTGTGCTGGACCGGCGCGGCGATTACGACGATCTGCTGGCTGTGTACGATCAGATGGTGGCCGCTGCCCCTGAGGACGAAAACGTGCTGGTTGCGCGGGCGATTGTCCATGCGCGGCTGGGCGATGCAGATGCCGCCGTCGCGGATCTGCGCGCCGCTGTGGACATCGACCCAACAGTGGAATTCGCCTGGCTGAACGCCGCCGGGGCCGCTTACAGTGCCCGTGCCTATGCCGACGCCGTGCGCATCGCGACCGCAGGGCTGGAGCGCATCCCCGATGATACCGGTCTGCTGCTGCAGCGTGGGCTGGCACACCTCTCCCTCTTTGATTATGAGGCTGCGCTGGCCGACTTCGACGCCGTGTTGGCCGAAGACGACCTGACTGCGCCCGCGCATCTGTGGCGGGGCCGGACACTGCTCGCCATGGGCGAACCGCTGGACGCTGCTGAGAGCCTCCAGCAGGCCGCCGAACTCGGTGTGCTGGGCGGATTGGCCAGCACACAATCCGGTTATGAGGCCATGGCCGATGCTGCCGATGCGCTGGCCCAAAACGATCCCGACGAGGCGTTCAGTTACCTAGCACAGCGCGTCTTTGACTACGGCAGCCTCGACCAACTGCTGTTGGGCTATGCGCGCGTCGATCTGCGGCGGGGCAGCACGGACAATGCCATCCGCCGGCTGGATGCACTGGTCGCCAACGGACACACACCGGCGCTCTACTGGCGTGCCATCGCCCTGCTGCAAGAAGGTAACGATGCCGCCGCAGCCGACGATCTGGAGGCCTTCCTGGATGTGGAGACCTTTGGCCCACTTGCCGAGTCGGCGCGGGCACTGCTCGACGAGTGAGGCGCGTAGACGGAATTCAAATAGACCCAACTGCGCGATAGTCGTATACTAGTGCTAAGTATCGGGCTGGCAGAAGGGCCAGTCCTTAGACAAACGCACCAAAAAAAGGAGCCAATCTCATGGCACAAGCTGTTACTGACCAGACCTTTGAAGAAGAGGTCATCAAGAGCGATCTGCCCGTCCTGGTCGACTTCTGGGCCGAGTGGTGCGGTCCCTGCAAGATGATCGCACCTATCGTTGAAGAACTCGCCGATGATTACGAGGGTCGCCTGAAGGTCGTTAAGCTGGATACCGATGAAAACCCGGAAACCCCGATGCAGATGGGCATTATGGGCATCCCCACGCTGATCCTGTTCAAGGATGGTGAGGCCATCGACCGCATCGTGGGTGCCGCGCCGAAGCGCCGGTTCACCAAGATGCTGGACGCCCACATCTGATCGGCAGCCCGCCAACCAACGGACGGTAAGATCCGGGCGGGTTGAGCCGTCCGTATGGCAGAACCCAAGTGATTTATTCGAGGAGATGGACTGATGGCAAAGCCGATGGCAGTGAGTGATACCTCCTTTGAGGAGGACGTGCTGGACAGTGACGTGCCGGTGCTGGTAGACTTCTGGGCTGACTGGTGCGGTCCGTGTAAAATGATCGCGCCCATCGTCGATGAGCTGGCCACTGAGTTTGATGGCCGTGTGAAGGTCGCCAAGCTGGATGTGGATGCCAACCCGAACGCCATGCAGGCGTACGGCGTGATGGGCATTCCCACGCTGATCGTGTTCAAGGGCGGCGAACCGGTTGACCGGGTCGTGGGTGTGACCAGCAAGGAAAAGCTGGCCCAGGTCCTTGAGAAGCACGCTTGAGCGATTGCTGAGTCTGATCTGCAGGGGGATACTGCACGCCGGTATCCCCCTTTTTCTCGGAGGCAGTCATGCTGACGGTTGATATTCTCTACACCGATGACTGTGAGGATTGGGAGACCGCCGCCCATCTGGTGGATGAGGTGTTGGGTGAGCTTGGCCTTGAGGCCGAGTTCCAATACTATCTTGTGGAAACTGACCGCCAGGCCATCGAATGGGGCTTTCAAGGTTCGCCTGAAATCCGTGTGAACGGTGACTATCTGTTCCCGGCGGCGAGTGCCCCCGCGGGCAAAGCGCTGCGGACCTACGTCACCGACGAGGGCGTGCAGGGGCACCCCTCCGTGGCGATGCTGCGCGAAGCCCTTGAGGCCTATCTGTGACACGCAAACTGATCGAAAAGAGAGTGACCGCCGTGAAAGACCTTTCAAGACGTGCATTCCTGGCTGCGGCAGGGGCTGCCGCGGCGAGCCTGCCGGCTGCGGCCATTGCTCAGGATACCGACCCGCTGCCCATTGACGGCTCTGGCCTGCCTGCCGGGCCCGAGTACAGCTTTGTACAGCCCCAGCGTGCCCGCCTGAACCTGTGGGGCCGCATCACCGAATGGGGCACACCGATCCGGGTGCAGCCCGGCCTCGGCAATGAGGTGTCCACCTTCATCGGCCAGAACCAGGTCATCCCGCTGCTCGAAGAGATCCGCGCGGAAGGCACCAACCCCAGAAACGATCTGTGGTACCGCGTGCCGCAGGGATACATCTACACCGACCGTGTCCAGCCGATGCGCCCCTACCGCATGCCTCAGATCATCACCGACATCACGACCACTATCGCCGGGGAACCCGGC
>JAADYX010000152.1 GCA_010092885.1 Chloroflexota bacterium
AAGCGCGGCATGATGCGCCGCTGGAACGTGATACTCGTCATCTTGACCTATCTGTTGGTCATCTTCGGCACCTTTGCGACCCGTTCCGGCTTTGTGAGTTCAGTTCACTCGTTCGCACAGAGCGCCATCGGACCGCTGTTCTTCGTCTTCCTGGCGGGTGCAGTGATTGCCAGCGTCGCTGTTGTGATCAACAAATGGGATACTCTGCAGGCCGACAATGAGCTGGAGCACATCGTCTCGCGTGAGACAGCGTTCCTGCTCAACAATGTGGTTTTTACAGCCATCGCGCTGACGGTCTTCGTCGGCACATACTGGTCGGTCTTCACCGAAATACTCTCCGGTTTCACACCAGTTGAGCGCAGCACGTTGGGCCCGGCCTACTTCAACCGTAGTACCGGCCCGATGTTTGTTGTACTGTTGTTCCTGATGGGTGTTGCACCGCTGATCGCCTGGAAGAAGGCAAGCATCAAACGCCTGGGTAAGGCGATTGTTCTACCGGTAGCTGGCACACTCGTCACCGTGACTGTGCTCGGTGTGTTGGGCGTTCGCCAGCCTGGTGCACTCATCGGTCTGGGCATGGCTATCTTCGCTGGATTGGTCACCGCCTTTGAAATCGGACGCGGCGCACAGGCGCGTATCCGCACCCATGATGAAAATGTGGTCCAGGCGGTATGGACTCTGTTTGGGCGCAACCGGCGGCGTTATGGTGGCTATCTGACCCACTTCGGCGTGGTGATCATCGCTATCGGCATCATCGCTAGCAGCGCTTACCAGCTTGAGACCCAACAGCCGCTTTCCGCCGGGCAGACCATCACCCTCGGCGACTATGTACTCGAGTACAACACAATCGAGCGCTTTATAGCAACCGATGGCCGCGCGGTCACACGGGCCGTCACCACCGTTTTCCACAACGGCAATGAAATCGGCCAGATCATTCCCCGCGTTGACAACTATCCCAACGGCCAGCCAATGAGCATCCCGGGCAAGCTGATGAGCCCGCTCGGCGATGACTTCTATGTGCTGCTGGTCAGCTGGGAGCCAGTCTCGATGAGCAGTGCAACGTTTAAAGTCTACTACAATCCGCTGGTCAACTGGATCTGGGGTGGTTCTCTGGTTTTGATGCTTGGCACTTTTGTCACCGCCTGGCCGGATACCAAACCAGTGAAAATACGCCAGCCGAGCCGCCGGACTGCACCGGCTGCAGGTGACTGAGTCTGGAGGACATCACGATGATAAAACGAGTACTGTTGATTGTTGCACTGGCCTGCCTGATGCTGCCTCTTGGTGCAGCTCAGGCCCAGGATGACCTGCCCACCGAGCCCGATGACACCGCCATCACCGATGACCAGGTCAATGCTATCGCCAGAGAACTGTACTGCCCGGTATGTGAGAATATCCCGCTGGACGTATGTGGTACACAGGCATGTGCCGACTGGCGGCAGGAGATTCGCACGATGCTGGCTGAAGGCCGCAGCGAAGCTGAGATCAAAGGCTACTTCGCCGACCGCTATGGCCGCCGTGTACTTGCCACACCGGATGCCACAGGCATTGATGCAGTTGCGTGGGCCTTCCCAATCGTCGCTGTGACCATTGGCGTGGTCGGCCTGGTAGTTGTAGTCCGGCGGATGACAGGACCAACGCAAACCGTGGTGAACTACGACGGCCTTGACCCGGAGTATGTCGCCCGTATCGAGGCCGATCTCAAAGAGATGGCAGCGAGCTGAGAGGAACATCGCTATGACTGACGTACTTGAAAGACAAAATCAGCCCGCTGTGCGCCGCAACCCGCTCCGCTTTCTGGTTTGGGCCGCTGTAGCCGGCCTGCTGATCTTCCTGGCCTGGGGCCTGACCATTGCTTTTCAGACCCAGCCGACAGATGGCAAAGCACCGGATTTCACCATCGAGACCTACGATGGCCAGACATTGACCCTCTCCGAACTGGAAGGGCAGGTCGTGGTGCTCAACTTCTGGGCGAGCTGGTGCGCACCTTGCAGTGTGGAAGCACCGGAACTGGAAGCCGCCTGGCAAAGGTACAAAGATGACGGTGTGGTGTTCATCGGTATCGGCTACGTGGACAGCAAAGAAAAAGCTGAAGCGTTCATCGCTGAACACGGCCTCACGTACCCCAATGGTGACGACCTAGGCTCTCACATCTCAGATGACTACGCCATTCGTGGCGTTCCGGAGACCTTTGTTATCAACACTGAGGGGGAAGTTGCGTTCTTTGCCGCGCGCCCGGTCACTTTTGAAGAACTCGTAGCGGAGATTGAGGCAGCGCGCAGCGTGGAGGCCACACGATGACTGACTTCCCTGCTATCCTGCTTGCCATTCCGGTCCTGGTTGCCTCGGTGATCTTTGTGCTCAGTCCCATTTGGGATCGCGGCACGGTGCCTGCGACGGCCAACCAGAAGTCGGCGAACACATCGGACTACGTGCGCTATGTCGACCTCTTGTCACGTCGCAACGCGCTTTACCGTGACCTCCTTGAGCTCGATTTTGACTACTCCGTGGACAAGATCGCCCCTGACGATTACGCGGCCCAACGGCAGCGCCTCGTTGCGGAAGGAGTGAACGTGCTCCGCCAGTTGGACGCCCTGAATCTGAGGCAGCGTACTGACTCGATTGAAAAGGCTGTGCAGTCCTACCAGGATACCCAGCACCAAACGGACCCGACCTGTGCCCAATGCGGCGCTTATATCGAGCCCGGCGACCGCTTCTGCGGTGAGTGCGGTGCTCAGCTTGTGGAAGGAACTGCCCATGCAGCGCGCTAGAACTCTTCTGGCCTTACTGGTCACGATGCTTGCCATCCCGGTGATAACGGGCTGCTCGTTGGCCAGCGGCGAACCCATTCCGGCAGGCCCCATTGAAAGGGGACCACTACCTGGCGAGGTCGCTGACGTCTCGCAGCATAATCCCGATATCACCAACGGGGCATCGATCTACCTGGAAAACTGTGCTGCCTGCCACGGGCTAACCGGCGAGGGTGACGGGGCCTCGGCAGCCACACTCAGTGAACAGGGCGTGGACATGCCTGATCTCACCACACAGGAGATCGCAGGCACACGCACTCCTGAAGAATGGCACAGCATCATTACCAACGGCACGATGGGCTCCGGTGGCATGATGCCGCCATGGGGCAACTCCTTGACCGATGCCGAAATCTGGGATGTGACGCTTTACCTGTATACGCTCGGCCTCAGCACGGAGGATGCCGCACAGGCACAAGCTATCTATGAGGAAGTCTACGCTGACTGCATCGGCACACCGGCATTTGAGGAACTGATCAGGCTGAACCCCGACCAGTTGATCAATGGTCCACTTAGCGATACATCCTCGTGCCCGGTAGCCGCTGATCTGGTCGACGCCGATATGTGGCCAGTAGCACTCTACATGATGAGTGGCAGCACACCATTGGGCACAACGGCTGCCTCCGCGGATCTTCCTTCCGGACATCCGCCCATTGATGAGACCGGCGCAGCCGAAGCCGGTGAGCAGGTACCGGCTGAAGAACCGGCGGATGCCGAAGAAGCACCCGCTGACGAAGCTGAAACGGTTGAGGCGACCGGTACTATATCAGGTGTTGTTAGCCTGGGTGTTGACAATACTGCTCCCACTTCCAGCATGGAGATCAATCTGCGCGGCCTGACCTTTAGTGAGGCAGGCGGCATGGATGAGTTCCTGTCTCAGACAACGACCATCAATGCCGATGGCAGCTACACCTTTACTGACGTACCCTTCGATGTGGCCAATGGCGCGTACGTCGTCAGCACGCAGTATGAAGGAGTGGAATTCACCAACGGCAGCGTGATCGAACCGGGCATGACCTCGCTCGATCTGCCGATTGGGGTCTACAGCCGCACCACAGACTCATCTGGCATTGAAGTCAGCATGCTGCATGTCGTGGTTGAAGATCTTGAAGATGGCTTCATCGTTACACAGGTGTATGTCTTCAGCAACAATACGGACAGTGTCTATCTGACGGATCAACCAGTCACGGACGACCTCACCGCCACGGTTGCTCTGGCCATGCCGGAAGGCGCCAGCGGTGTGGAATTCCAGAATGGGCAGCTCGGCGGGCGCTTCATCCAACAGGGTGACCGCATCTATGATACATGGAAGGTCTACCCGGGTGCGCAGTCCCATACGGTGGTCATGCGCTACTATCTGCCGGAAGGCGCTGGGCTGGATATCCCCACCGACTACGCTGTCTCGGAAGTATCAGTGCTGGCCGCACCAGGTCTAAACCTGCGCGGTGGTGAGTTGGAAAGCACAGGTGTGCAGCAGTTTGAGGATGGCACATCGCTTGAGTCTTACCGGGGCACCAGCCTGAGCGCTGGGGAAACCTTCAGTGTGAACATCAGGCGCGGTGGTGGCATCGGCATTTCCCCGCTCGCGATAGGCATCAGCGTAGTACTCCTCAGCGGTGCGGCACTCGCGTTCCTGCTGTTCAAAGAAGCCCAGAATCGCTCGCAGCGCAGTCGCCGCGCAGCCCCGCGCGCACAACCCAAGCCTGAAGGTGCATCTCGCCCGGCAGCACGACCACTGACCGAACACCCTCTCGTCCGGCGTATTGCTGAGCTCGACGCGGCCTTTGAGGATGGGCGCATCAGCCGGCTTGAGTATGAAGAAAAGCGAGCCGCTCTCCGGCTGGCCCTCATGCAGGAAGGATCCTAAATGTCGACAATCACATCTCGTTCTATACGTCCTGTTGAGGAGAAGCCTGCCGCCACACCCAGGGCGGGGGCTCCCCTCACGCTGCGGCTGCTGACCGGCTTCACCCTGCTCATGGTGCTTGCGGCGGCCTATATGGCTTTTGTCTACGCACCCACTGAGATCACAATGGGCGCTGTCCAGCGCATCTTTTACTTCCATGTGGGTTCGGCCTGGGCCGGGGCACTGGCCTTCCTGGTGACGGCGGGAGCGGGCATCATCTACCTGATCAGCCGCAACATCGCCTGGGACCGTGTCGGGCACAGCGCTGTTGAAGTCGGCCTGGCCCTGCTGACCATGACCCTGCTCAGCGGGCCGGTCTGGGCCCAGTACGCATGGGGCAAAGCCTGGACCTGGGACCCCAAACTGACCAGTGCTGCGGTCATGTGGTTGGCCTACGCCGCCTACCTGATGCTGCGCCAAGGTCTGGAGGACCCCTCCCGGCGTGCGCGGTTCTCTTCCGTGTATGGGATAATCGCCTTTGCCAGTGTGATCATGACCTACTTTGGTGTGCGGTTCATCGCCGCCACTATTCACCCGACCGTTATCGGCCCGAGCGCCGGTACCGCCGAAACCGACATGGGCATGACCACCGCCATGGTGCACGCGATGCTCTTTAGCTTCCTGACCTTTACGTTCGTGTTTGCAACCGCATTCTGGCACCGGCTGCGCCTGGCCAACCTGACCGACTTCGTTAACCAGCGCAAGACCGAAGCCCTGTACGAGTAGGAGGAGAACCTTATGTTTGAATGGCTTACACCGCCCGGTGTCCCGGATTCCGTCTCGCACATGCTGCTCGGTTATGCCTTTATCTTTGGCACCGGTATCGCCTATGCGGCCTCCCTGGTCTTCCGCCGGCGCAGCCAACTGCGTGACTTGGTCGTCCTGGAAGAGATCAACAAGGACAACTGAGACGCCAATCCTGCCAATCAAGCCGCGGTTCAATGAGCCGCGGCTTTTTTGCTTTGCGCAATGAATGTAAGGAGGCTCTATGTTTCGCCAATTGTTTGGCCGCCAGGTGTTTGGCCGTACCCGCACGGCAACGGACTGGCCCGGCGTGCTCACTCGCTACCCTGATCTGATCGATGTACCAGCGCAGGCCCGGGCTATCACCCTGCTTGAGGGCAACACGCCCCTCATTCCGGCTGTGACTCTAAGCGAGGAACTTGGCTGCAAACTGTGGATCAAATACGAGGGACTCAACCCGACGGGCTCGTTTAAAGATCGCGGCATGACTGCTGCTGTCACACAGGCGGTGTACAGCGGGGCAGAGACAATTATGTGTGCCAGCACGGGGAATACCGCCGCTTCGGCTGCGGCCTATGCTGCCCGTGCCGGGATTCGCTGTGTCGTCATTGTCCCGGAAGGCAAAGTTGCACAGGGAAAACTGGCCGGAGCACTGGCTTATGGGGCGGAGGTTGTCAGCATTTCAGGCAGTTTCGACGATGGACTGACATTAGTGCGTGAAGCCACGGAGAAGCTGCCCATCGCGCTGGTGAACTCGATCAACCCCTACCGGTTGGAAGGCCAGACCAGTGCCGCCTACGAGATCGTCGATGTGCTCGGTTCAGCTCCGGATTGGCTTTGCCTCCCGGTTGGCAATGCGGGCAATATCTCGGCCTACTGGATGGGCTTCAAGCGCTACTGGGAAGCAGGCCGCACCGAGCGTCTGCCGCGGCTGCTCGGCACTCAGGCCGAGGGGGCTGCACCGCTCGTCAAGGGCTATGTCATCAAGCAGCCAGAGACAGTTGCCACGGCCATTCGTATCGGCAGCCCCGCCCGCGGCGAGCAGGCACTGGCCGCCGCTGACGAATCGGGTGGGTTCATCACTGCGGTCAGCGACGCCGCCATCCTGAGCGCGTGGCGGCAGCTCGCCACACAGGAGGGCATCTTCGTCGAACCGGCCTCCGCGGCAGGCCTGGCCGGGCTGCTCGCTTCCGTAGAGCAGAATCGGATCGATGTGAAGGGGCAACGTGTGGTATGCGTGGTGACTGGACATGGGCTAAAGGACCCGCAGATCGTGCTTGACCAGGCGGAGCCACCTGCGACGCTTGAACCCACTATGGCCGCCTTGGAAGACTATCTCGCCTGAACGGGCACGCTGTGCTTCGCATGCCACTGTTCAAGGTAAGCGGTTTCTTCCTCAAGCCAGCGGGCATCGTCCCATCCGAGTTCAGCCTGTACCAACTGCCGGATGCGCGGCAGATACTTTTCACCACCGTTGGCACTCAGCAGACCGATACGGACCCGGCGCAGCAGCAGATCTGAGAGAGTCACCACTGCCTCATGGCGTGCGGCCCACGTAAATTCCAACCAGTGGATGGGCAGACCGTCCACCCGGCGCCGGTCATCGAGTGGCATCTGGCACACGAAGTCAACGATGGCGGGGCCGTAGCGAGCCTGTAAACGCTGTGCTTCCCAACGGCTTAACCCTGCCGGAATGTGTTCTAGGGGAGGCAGGCGATTGAGACCGGCCTTATTTTTGTTGACCGCGAAATCCCTCACCTGGGCACGCAGCCTGTCAAGGGCCTCATGCGCCATGGAACGGAACGTGGTCAGTTTGCCCCCTGTGACAGTCAGCAGGCCGTCCTCCAACCAGATGGCATGCTCCCGGCTGGCCTCGGAGGGGTTGTCGGCCGCCTCTGTATCGAGTACCGGACGCACACCCGCAAATGTCACCAGCACATCATCGATGGTCAGGTTCAACAGCGGGAAGTGACCCTGTACTGCCCGCAGCAGGTAGTCGAGCTCCTCAGGTGAGATCGCCGGTTCTTCATCAAGATCCGCCTCGTGGTCCAGATCGGTTGTGCCCAGCAGTGTGACACCCTCCCACGGGAAGGCAAACACGGGCCGTCCATCATCTGGATGAGGGAACGAAACGGCCTGGTAGAGCGGAAAACGATCCTGTCGGAAGATCAGGTGGCTGCCGCGCAGCGGGCGCAACCGTGCATCGCCATTGCGCAGACCATCCGCCCAAACCCCCGTCGCATTGACCACTGCCCGCGCCTTTATCTCGACCTGGGCTCCGGAGACCTGATCATCGATCACCGCTCCGGATACGGTGCCATCGGCATCACGTAGGAGCCGCTGCACACGCGCATAGTTGACGGCCTGCCCTCCGGCTTCCATGCCCTCTCGCAGAACGCGCAGCACCAGACGGGCATCATCAGTCTGCGCATCATAGAAGCGGAAAGCTCCCGTCAGGTCGCTGTCGGACAGATCGGGCGAGGCCAGAGCCACCTCATCGCGACCCACACGCTGATGCACCCGCCACTGTCCACCCATCCAACCGTACATGTACAGGCCGAACTCAACCAGCCACGCAGGCATCTTATCCTTGTGGTAGATCGGGTAGACGAAGGGCAGCGGCTCGATCAATCCCTCGCCAACAGCTAGCAGCGCATCACGCGCATGCACGGACTGCCAGGTCAACCCAAATTGGAAGTTGTTGAGATAGCGCAAACCACCATGAACCAGCTTGGAAGACCGGCTCGATGTGCCTGAGGCAAAATCACGTTGTTCCACAAGCAGCACGGCCAATCCGGCCTGGGCGGCTTCCCGCAGAATACCCGCTCCCGTAATGCCACCACCGACGACCAGCAGATCCCACGTCTGGTCTGCGTTGAGACTTTGTCTGTTACCCAACATGAGGCACCTCCTTGATCAATTTGCCGGGATTGAGCAGCCGGTCCGGGTCGCAGGTGTCGATCATCTCGCCGATAAGTGCCATGCCCAGCGGACCTTTTTCTGCCTCCAGATAAGGAGCGTGGTCCGTGCCAACAGCATGTTGGTGTGTGATCGAACCGCCGTGCTCAACAATGGCTCGGCTGGCTGCGCCTTTCATGCGGTGCCAGTTTGCCAGCATGGAGTCCGGGCGGACATGGAACAGGTAGGTGATGTAGATACTCGCGCCGCTGGTATACAGATGCGACAGGTGTGCGAACACGAACACCGGCTCATTGACTGCTTCCGCTGCCTGCCGGATGGCCGTCTGAATGGCGTCCGCGGCCATTTCAACACGTGCCCAAGGCACAATTGTCTCCAGCGTGTCGATGGCCACGCCATGTTCCCATAGTGTGTTGCGCAAATACGGAGTCCGGAAGCGACCTTCTGCCCACTTCGTGCCCATATAGCGCCCCGTATGGAAGCCACCATGTTTCCGTGCGATGCGCAGCGCGTCCCGTCGAGCGGTACGCACCTGGTTCGCCGGGCCGGTCGCCCCGAACAACAGCATGCACTTTTCGCCGCGCTGCTGGCCTAGGACACGCAGGCCGGTGTGTGCCGCATTGACGAGCTTTTCATGACCGGCCAGGGTGAGGTTGGCTTCCGTCTCGGCGGCGTTGCTCAGCCGCAGCATTGAAAGCGGCAGCCTTGCCTGCACCATCTCCCGGACGGCCTGAACGCCCTGCTGCCAGGTTGGGAAGAAAACCGCATGGAAGGCTTCATACTCTGGCAAGGGTGAGACGCGCACTGTTACCTCACTAATGATGCCCATTCGTCCCTCCGAGCCAAGCACCATCTGCCTTAGATCTGGCCCGGCGGCACTGGCCGGGAAGGGAGGCATCACCAGCGGCCCGCACGGGCTGATCATACGGCCCCCTGCGAAGTGATCTTCAATGCGTCCATAATACAAGGACTGCTGTCCACTGGAGCGAGTGGCCACCCATCCACCCAATGTGGATCGCTCAAAGGACTGCGGAAAGTGTCCTAACGTCGCGTTGTGTGCTCGGAGCGCTGCCTCCAGATTGGGTCCCCTAATCCCTGCCCCGAAGGTTGCCAATCTGCTCGTCTCGTCATAATTGAGGAATTTGCTCATCCGCTGCAGGTCAACCGTGATCACCGGCGGGCTCTCCGGCTCCGGCGTGATCCCGCCAACCACACTGGTGCCACCACCGTAAGGAATCAACACAGCACCCCGCTGCCGGGCAAACCGGTACAGCGCCTCCAGATCATCTTCTCCTTCCGGATAGGCGACTCCATCCGGTACACGCCCGATCCGCCCACTACGCAGCGCGACCCAATCCGGCAGGGACTGGCCACGGGCATGCCGCAGACGTGCTTCTCTGTCCGTTGCAATCAGAGCATGGTCAGGTAGTGTGGACTCCGGCAGGCCAGCGAGCACCTCGTCGAGTGGCGCGTCCTGCGGAGGTTCAAGAGGGCCCAGTGTTTCCCTGAGCCAGCGGTGAGCGTTTTCAGGGAGCGGGTAGTCAGTCCGGGCATCGCCCCAACCGTTCCAACGCTGCATACTCGTTTCTCCTAATCATCGTCAAGTCCCTCCACGGTCTGCTCCCATAATGTGATGCTCCGCTGCATCATCGCACGCACCGTCTGGTAAACGACATCCCCTTCATCTTGCTGACAGGCTTGTTGCAGGCGCAGGTAAAACGCGCGTGACTCTGCTCGCGCGCTGCTGTCGGCAAAGTACAAGCGAGCCATCCGTCCGTAGAACTCCCTGAACCCGTTGAGGATCAGCGGATAGATCGGGTTGGTGGAAAGCACAGTCAACCGGTGGTGAAGCTGCCAGTCCACTTCAGCGAAGGCTCCGGCAGTGTCCGGCAGATCGTCCTGTATGTCGACCAACAGGTCGATCACGGCTTCACCGTTGTGTTCCACGGCTGCGCGTGTATAGGCTGGTGCCAGAGCGAGTCGTACTTCAAGCAGCTGTGTGACGAACACATCTGGCATGACGGCATGGTGTTCCACCAACGCGTTCAACGTGTTGAGCGTGCCTTCCGTCCAAATATCGCGGACGCGAGTCGGTTTGCCGTGCTGGATCTCCACCCAGCCGTCAGCTGCGAGCCGCTGTAAGGCCTCCCGCAGCGTAGACCGCGTGACACCAAGCTTTTCTGCCAACTGCCGCTCCCCGGGCAAAATGCTGTTTGCCGGGAACGATCCATCCAGAATGGCATCAATCAGACGGGTATAGGTAAGTTCGGCGGGCTTCGCCGGGGCAGACCAATCGGGTTGGTTGTTCATGGATTCTCCAAAGTGCAAAGCAACTGGTCAGTGGTCCGACCAGTTGCTTTCATTGTAAATGAGTTAGGGTAGAAGCTCAAGCAAGCGGCGCACTTGTGCACACAAAAGTGAGAGCCCACCTTGGGAGGGTGGGCTCGGCTCTCAAACAGCGGGGAGACGTGTGGTCCATTCCGCAGCTTGTTCATACGCATGGGCCGCCGCAAGGATCTTGTCTTCGGCAAAGGCAGGCCCAATGAGGTGAAGGCCAATCGGCAGCCCCCCATCATCAAAGCCACAGGGCACGGAAATCGCAGGCAGCCCAGCGAGATTCACCGAGATCGTATAGATGTCGGACAGGTACATCTGCAGCGGGTCGTCCACACGCTCCCCGATAGGGAAGGCTGTGGTAGGGGAAGTCGGCCCCGCGATGATATCCACGTCCTCGAATAGTGCATCAAATTCCTGCCGGATCAGAGTGCGTGCCTGCTGCGCTTTAACATAGTATTGGTCGGCATAACCTTCGGAGAGTACGAATGTCCCGAGCATGATCCGCCGTTTGACCTCCGGGCCGAAGCCCGCGCCGCGCGTTTCACGGTAGGTGTCAAACACCGATCCGGTATTTTCACGTGGCCCATAACGGATCCCATCAAAGCGCGCGAGGTTGGCCGAGCATTCGGCGGTTGCGATCAGATAGTAGACCGGCACAGCATAGTCGAGCAGCTTCAGGGAGACAGGCTTGACACTCGCACCCAGATTCTCCAGCTGCGCGATGGCCGCCCGTACCGCCTGCTCGACTTCCGGCTGAAGGCCCCCCTGTGCGAAATACTCATCGGGCACCCCAACGCGCAGCCCACTGATATCTCCCGTGAGCGCCTCGGTAAAGTCGGGCACGGGCAGCTCAATTGATGTGGAGTCGTTTTCGTCATGCCCAGCGATGGCATTCAGCAGAAGCGCCGCATCTTCGACAGTACGCGCTAGCGGGCCGACCTGATCCAGGGAAGAGGCATAGGCCACCAATCCATAGCGTGACACACGCCCGTAGCTGGGCTTGAGGCCAACCACACCGGTAAGAGCAGCCGGCTGCCGCACACTGCCGCCCGTATCTGTTCCGAGTGTGCCTGCGGCCAGCCGGGCCGCGACGGCCGCGGTGCTCCCACCGCTCGATCCACCCGGCACCCGGTTCGTATCCCATGGGTTGCGTGTGACCTGGTAGCCCGAATTCTCCGTAGAAGAGCCCATCGCGAACTCATCCATGTTCAGTTTGCCCAGCATGACCGCGCCTGCTTTTTCCAACCGTTCGACAGCGGTCGCTGTATAGGGCGGGAGGTACCCTTCAAGAATACGCGAGCCACACGTCGTCTGGATGCCCGCTGTTGTCAGCACATCCTTGTAAGCAAGCGGCACACCGAGCAGCGGATTGTCATCCCCACCCTGACGGCGGTCATCGGCAGCCTGGGCCTGCTGCAATGCTGTGTCACCGGTCACCGTCAGATAGGCACCGATAGTTGGCTCAACAGCTTCAATACGAGCCAGAAAGGCCTGCGTCAGTTCCACCGAGGTAAAATCGCCGGCGCGCAGCCCGTCGCCTGCCTGCTTGATAGTCAGTGTTGTGAGGTCAGTCATCGCTCAACCCTCAAGTATCGCGTCGACACGATACTGATTCGCCTCGCGATCCGCTTCATCGAGGTTAGCCAAGACCGTTTCAGGGGGCAGGCTCGGGCGGACTGCATCGGGACGCAGCGTTGTATCCTTAGGCAGAATGCTGGCCGTGGGCGGCACACCGCTTGTATCCAGCTTTTGCAGCACATCGAAGTACGCCAGAATATCGGCCAGCTGTGCCTGATACATCTCCTTCTCTTCATCGCTCAGTTTCAATCGGGCCAGCGCGGCCAGATGTTCTATGTCTTCCAGGGTAAAGGCCATGGGTTGCTCCTTAGTTGGGTCTGGATATTGTTCACCGCAGTGCCCTGTCGATGGCTTCATCAATTGAGCGCACGGCGATGAGATCGATACCTTCTGGCATAGGCTCGCTGTGACGCCGCACCATCTTGGGGATCATGACGCGCCGGAAGCCCAGCTTGCGGGCTTCGTTCATGCGGGCGGCCAGCTGGCCCACCGACCGCAGTTCGCCGCTTAAGCCGATCTCGCCGACCACAGCCATATCCGCCGGGACTGGCCGGTCATGTACGCTGGAGGCAATCGCCAACGCAATAGCAAGATCAGCCGCCGGTTCGTCAATGCGCAGCCCGCCAATCACATTGGCAAATACATCCTGCTCGGCGAGCCGCACCCCGGCACGACGGGTCAGCACGGCGGAAAGCAGCAGCAGCCGGTTGCCATCCACACCATTGGCTGTGCGCCTTGGGTTGGCAAAGCTGGTCGGGGTGGCCAGAGCCTGAACTTCAGCCAACAGCGGACGGGTCCCCTCCATAGTAACCACAATCGAAGAACCCGGCGCATTGACCATGCGTTCAGCTAAAAACGCCTCGGATGGATTCGTCACTTCCACCATGCCCTCGCCGCGCATCTCAAACACGCCCACTTCTGAAGTCGGCCCGAAGCGGTTCTTGACTCCACGCAGCAGCCGGAAGGTATGGTATGAGTCCCCTTCCAAGTACAGTACCGTATCGACGATGTGCTCCAGCACACGCGGCCCCGCGATCGTGCCCTCCTTTGTCACATGCCCCACTAGGAAGATCGGCAGACCGGTCTCCTTGGCCAAACGCTGGAAGGCGGTTGCGCAGGCCTTCACCTGGCTGACATTGCCTGGTGCCGACTGCACGCCATCTAGATACGTAGTCTGGATGGAGTCAATCACCAGCACATAGGGCTGCACCTGCCGGACATGCTCAACGATGATATCAACGTTTGTCTCCGTGACCAGATACAGATTCTCCGACGTGATGCCCAAGCGCTCCGCCCGCATCTTGATCTGCTGCACCGACTCCTCGCCCGACACGTACAACGTTGGGCCGACGTGTTCGGCGATCATGCCCGTGACACTCAACAGCAGGGTAGATTTGCCAATACCTGGTGCGCCGCCGATCAACACGATGCTGCCCGGTACAATGCCGCCACCCAACACCCGGGAGAACTCCTCCATTGGCAGCGGGATCCGGTCCCATGGTTCCTCGTCAATCTCTGACAGACGGCGCGGGCGTGTCACGGCAATGGTGCTGGCTGCACGTTCATTTGCCGGTGCCAGCAGCTCCTCAATAAAGGTGTTCCACTCCCCGCAGTTGGGGCAGCGGCCCATGTGTTTCACTGATCGGTATCCGCATTCCTGGCATACGTATTCTGTCTTTGTTTTTGCCATAACATCCTCTATACTTTTCAGCAAAGCGAAACTACACGCTGCCACCCATGTCGTTCGCCATACAAGAAAGGGTGAATTTTATGCGTCCTGTCGCAACCTATACCGTCGTGCCGCATATCCCGGAAGCACTCGAGCGCCTGCCTGAACTGGCGTACAACATCCGCTGGTCCTGGGATCACGAAACTATCGGCCTGTTCCAGCGCATGGATCCCACACTGTGGGATCAGACCTACCACAATCCGATCAAGATGCTCGGTCAGCTCAGCCAGGAGAATCTTAACGCCCTGGCTGCTGACGATGGCTTCAGAGCGCACTACGAGCGCGTGATGGAGAACTTCGACGACTATATCAAGAGCGCCCACAAAGCCTGGTATCCTCAGCAGTTCGGGCTGGAAACGGCGCCTCAAGTTGCCTACTTCTCATTCGAGTTTGGCCTCACCGAATGCATTCCCAACTACTCTGGTGGCCTGGGCGTGCTGGCTGGCGACCATCTGAAGGCCGCCAGTGATCTCAATGTACCACTGATTGGTGTAGGCCTGCTCTACCAGATGGGCTACTTCCAGCAGTATCTGAATGTAGACGGCTGGCAGCAGGAAAGCTACCCAGTCAACGATTTCTATACGCTGCCACTTACCCAGGTGCTGAATGACGATGGCAAGCCCATCCTCATCAGTGTAACCCTTGACGACGTTGATGTGCACGCGCAGATCTGGCAGGTTAAAGTTGGCCGCCTGACGCTCTACCTGTTGGATACCAACATACCTGAAAATCCGGGGCAGGAAGAGCAGGATCTCACTGACCAGCTGTACGGTGGCGACCGCGAAATGCGTGTCAAGCAGGAGATCCTGTTGGGCATCGGCGGGCTGCGGGCGCTCTATGCAATGGGTATTGAACCTGCTGTCTGCCACATGAATGAGGGGCATTCAGCGTTTCTTTCTCTTGAACGCGCCCGCATCCTGATGGAACGGTACGGCATGAGCTTTGCCGAAGCCGCTGCAATCACTTCATCGAGCAACGTCTTCACGACCCACACGCCTGTTCCTGCTGGCAACGACTTCTTCCACCCCGACCTGATCCGCCAGTACTTCAAGGACTACTGGCCCCAGCTTGGCCTGTCTGAGAAGGAGTTCTTTGCGCTAGGCCGGTTCGATGAAAACAATCCGGAAGAGTACTTCTGCATGACGATCCTGGCTCTGCGCATGGCAGCGTACAATAACGGGGTCAGCCAGCTGCATGGTGATGTCGCACGCCTCATGTGGGAGGATGTCTATAATCAGGTCCCTCAGCACGAGGTGCCCATCGGGGCTGTCACCAATGGTGTGCACACCTTCTCGTGGATTTCCAGCGAGATGTCCATTCTGTACGATCGCTATCTGGGACCGCGTTGGCGCGAGGACCCGACTGATAAGACGATCTGGGAGCGTGCGGGGAACATCCCTGATGAGGAACTGTGGCGCACCCATGAGCGCCGCCGCGAGCGCCTGGTGGCTTTTGCACGCAACAGACTGGTCCAGCAGCTGGAACGACGCGGTGCCCCGCCTATGGAGATCGATGGTGCACATGAAGCCCTCGATCCCGAAGTACTCACCATAGGCTTTGCGCGGCGGTTTGCAACCTACAAGCGTGCTACCCTCCTGCTGCGTGATGAAGAACGCCTGCTGCGCCTGATGCACAGTGATACGCCTATCCAGCTCATTTTCGCGGGTAAGGCGCATCCTCACGATACCGATGGCAAGGAGTTCATCCGCCGGTTGATCCACTTCGTGCAGGAGCACAACCTGCATGATCGAATCGTCTTCCTGGAAAACTATGACATGGTCATCTGCCGCTATATGGTTCAAGGGGTGGATGTGTGGCTCAATACACCTCGCCGCCCCATGGAAGCCAGCGGCACCAGCGGTATGAAAGCTGCTATGAATGGCGTGCTGCATATGTCCATCCCCGATGGCTGGTGGGCGGAAGCCTACGACCGCCGGTTGGGATGGGCCATCGGCTCGGGTGAAATCTACGAAGACGAAGAACTACAGGACACCATCGAAGCCAACGCCGCTTATGATCTCATTGAAAACGACCTGATCCCGAGCTTCTATGAGCGCGGTGGTGACAACCTTCCGCGCACCTGGATCCGCCGCATGAAGGTCTGTATCCAGGAGCTTTCACCCGTTTTCAACACGGCGCGCATGGTTCAGGACTACACGCGCAAGTACTACTACCCGGCTCTGAGTCACCAGCGCCTGCTCGCGCAGGAAGAATACAGCCGGGGCAGAGAGTTCGCCGCGTGGCTCAACGGCCTGCAGGAAAGCTGGGGGGACCTTGAAGTCGGCAGCATGGACGCCAACTTTCTCGACAACGTCACAACGGGCGACACCCTCCGCGTGACGGTTGATGTTCATCTGGGGACAATTGACCCCGACAGTGTCGCCGTGGAGCTCTATGAGGGTCAGCTCAACATTGACGGCGAAATTGACCACGGCCATACTCATCAGATGCATCGCACCAATGGCAGTGACCGCGGTGAGGGATGGCACAGTTACGCTGTGGAGTTCAAAGCTGAAACAAGTGGGCGCTATGGCTACACGGTGCGGGTGGTACCCCGCAACCCGGACGCCGACCATGCGCTGCGCTTTGGCCTGATCACCTGGGCCTGAGTTCCGCCGCTGCATAAAGGCCGGGCACGGCAGTGCTGCTGTGCCCGGTTTTGATTCCCATAGCCACGCGCTATAATCCGCGCGCGTTCCGCGAGTAGTGAGGATGATTGTGCGCCGTCTTATCGCAGCCGGCCTGATGCTGGCCCTGGCCGCATGTGCACCCAACCCCGGCATTCCGGCCACACCCACCAAAACCCCTGTTGCGCTTGTTGACGATGAGCGCCCCGCGGCGACATCCATCCCTACCGCGCTGCCACCGACCGCAAACACAACCGATATACCAACGACAGTCCCGACGGAGACAACAACGGAACCCGCGCCTGAGCCAACCACCGCCACGCCGGTTGAAACGCTGCCGCCTCCCACCATCGACGGCGCCTTGCCTGCCGAAACCTACTGTATGATCCGCCCCATTCCTGAAGGCTGGCGTGACTTCCTTGACCGGACTTACGCCTACGGCAGCACATCCGGTGGACAGCTGCGCCCCCATACCGGCGGCGAATTCTGGAATCCCAGCGGCACACCGGTTGTCGCAGTGGGGAATGGTGCCGTTGTTCATGCGGGCAATGATTGGGAGACAGCATACGGCCCGGACACCGGCTTCTACGGGAACCTGATCATCCTGCGCCTCGACACCTGCCCTTATAACGGACGCCCGGTCTACGCACTGTACGGCCATCTGTCTGAGATCTATGTCGAGACGGAACAGACGGTGCCACAGGGCGAGATCATCGGAACGGTTGGGGGAACGGGGGTCGCCAACGGCGGGCCACATCTGCACTTTGAAGTACGTGTGGACGACCCTACGAGCTATTTCACCAGCACACGCAACCCTGACTTGTGGATCCGGCCCTATTTCGGCTATGGCACGCTCGCCGGGCGGGTGGTAGATGCGGAGGGCAATTACCTGCGTGAGGTCGCCTTGACTATCCGGGGTGAGGATGCTGTGCGCTATACGTGGACCTACGCCGGTGACGAAAATATCGGCGACGATGCGTGGGGGGAGAACTTCACCTACGGCGATCTGCCCGAAGGCTGGTATACCGTGACCACACGCTCCGAGCGCCGGACGTATTCGGAGCAGGTCTACATCAACCCCGGGCAGACCACCTGGCTGGAAATTGTCTTCGACTAAGCCGGTATGCCCGCCTCATCTTTGAATTGGGTCTCATACAGATGCGCATACAGGCCGCCTTGAGTGACCAATTCACTATGCGTACCACGCTCCACAATCTGACCCCGGTCCATCACAAGGATGGTATCCGCCGATAGAATTGTGCTCAGCCGGTGGGCAATCACGATGCTTGTCCGGCCGACCATCACCGTTTTGAGCGCATCCTGGATCAACGCCTCAGACTGACTGTCCAGATGGCTGGTCGCCTCATCCAAAATCAGCACCTGCGGATCTTTCAGGATGACGCGTGCCAGGGCGATACGCTGTTTCTCCCCGCCGCTCAGCCGGTACCCGCGCTCGCCCACGACCGTATCATACCCGTCAGGCAGACCGCTGATGAACTCGTGGATGTTGGCCGCCTGACAAGCCAGCTCGATCTCGTCCTGCGAGGCGTCCGGTTTGGCGTAGAGCAAATTCGTGCGGATTGTGTCATGGAACAGATGGGTCTCCTGTGTCACCATCCCGATATGGTGCATCAACGAGCTCAGCGTCACATCCCGCAGATCGTGGCCGTTCACCGTAATGCGCCCTTCGGTGGGGTCGTACAAGCGTGGCATCAGATAGGTGAGGGTGGTTTTGCCAGCACCGCTGGGCCCGACCAACGCTACAAGTTCTCCGGCACGAGCCGTAAAGCTGACGCCCTTCAATGCCCACTCCCGAGCCTGACTGCGGCCTTCAGCACCGTTGCTTGAAACCTCGTCACCGGAAAGGGCTGTAGCCACATTGTCCATCCTGCCGACACGCTCAACCTCTGTGAGCAACCCACCACCGATCGCATCATAGCGGAAGCTCACGTTCTGAAATGCTACTGTGTCGATGCGGTCAGAGAGTGCGTGCGCATCCGGCTTTTCTTCGATATCGGGCGGCAGATCCAGAACCTCGAAGACGCGCTCGAAGCTCACCATTGAGGTCGCAAAGTCAACGGGTGCTGTCGAAAGGGCCTGCAATGCACCGTAGAGCTGACCTACGTAGACGTTCAGCGCCACAATTGTACCGATGGTCATCTCGCCGCTGAGAACCAGGAAACCGCCTAACCCAAACGTAAGGGCGGTCCCCAGCGCACTGATCAGGCCGACCACAACAAAGAACTGCCGCCCAATTACCGCCTGTTGAATGCCCTTGTTGCGCACACCGACTGCACGCTCATCGAAGCGGCGGACCTCATCGCTTGCCTGCCCAAACAGCTTGACCAACAGAGCTCCGCCCACATTGAGCGTCTCGTTCATCATGGCGTTCATCTGGGCATTCAGCCCCATTTGCTCGCGAGCGATAGCGCGCAGCCGTTTGCCCATTCGCTGAGCAACGAGCACAAAAAACGGGAAGATCGCCACGCTGATCAGCGTGAGCCGCCACTCCAACGTGAGCATCACCCCGAACGTGATTGCCGCCTGCACAATCGTTGTGATGATGTTGACAATCGTGTTGCTCACCGCATTTTGAGCACCTACCACATCGTTGTTCAACCGGCTCATCAATTCACCGGTTTTTGTGTTCGTGAAGAAGCGGAGTGAGAGACGCTGCAAATGTGTAAACAACCCCACCCGCAGATCGTAGATCACACCCTCACCGATGGATGCGTTCAACCAGCGTTGCACCACATTGATCGCCCCGCTGACAAGCGGCACAGCCAGCAGTGCCAGCGAGAGCAGCAGCAGGCGGTTGACATCTTGGTTGGGGATCGTGTTGTCAATCAGGTCCGCCAGAATGAGTGGAGTCAGCAGACCCAAACCCGTCGTGATCAAAATGGAGACCAGCAGCAAAATGATCCGTGTCCGGTAGGGGCGTGCATACCGCAGAACCCGCTTGACCAGCGGCCATGTTACGCGCGGACGTTCATCAGCCGCATGAATGTAGCGCCACCAACCCATACCCATAAACCAATTCCTTTCCAACTGGGGCGAAATACGCTCAGAAACAGACTGAGTCTACCCGCCCCTCGGTGAACCCTCAATGCCCATTGGTATGGGAGAGCCCGCCCATTCGATTGGGGTGCCGTTTTGATATGGGCAATTGCTAACAGGCTCGTTATAATTTGGCGGACTGCAGAGTGCAAAGGGAGTCCGCATGGAGAGCAACGATCAGATCCTTGACCAGACTGGAGAGAGCGGCCAGTCTTCTGAGGTCGAGCAGCCGGACGAGGCGGATGTTTTGGAGGAGACACCCGCTGAAGCCGAATTCGTAGATGAGACCGCTCCAGAGATGGTATCGGAAGAGGTTTTTGAGGAAGAACCCGCACCTGAGATGGATGAGGGTGATTTCATAGCAGAAGCCGATAGTGACATCCACGAAGAAGTAGCTGAGCCCGTCGGCGATGAAATGTCCGACCAAGAGCTCTTCCTCGCAGCCATCAATGGCGAGATGGAAGACGACGAGAGTGACTTCATGTTCACAACCCTCTCCAAGGGTCAGATCGTTGAAGGCACAATCGCTCGCATGACCAACAGCGAAATCCTCGTTGATGTCGGTGCAAAAACAGAAGGGATTATCAGCGGGCGCGAACTCGATGCGCTCGATCCTGAGCTGGTTGAATCCTGGCAGATTGGCGACGTTCTAAAGGTATTTGTCCTCACACCGGAGGACCGCAGCGGCAATATCCTCCTATCCGTTCGGCGCGCCAAAGAAGCCGAGGACTGGGAGATGGCTGCTGACTATCTGGAAAGCGGCGAGATCTACGAGACCAAGATCAACAATTTCAACAAGGGCGGCCTGCTTGTCCGCTTCGGGCGGCTGCGCGGCTTCATCCCCGCGTCGCAGGTTGGTGCTCAGCGCCGCCGGCGCATGGGCAATGGCAGCCCGGAAGAACGCTTCGGTGGCATGGTCGGTGAAGAAATCAACGTCAAGGTGATTGAAGTCAACAAAGACCGCAACCGCCTCATCCTCTCCGAACGCGCCGCTTCCAAAGAGCTGCGCAAGGAGCGCCGTACCGAACTGCTTGACGAGCTGGAAGAAGGCCAGATCCGCACAGGCCGGGTGACCAGCCTCACTGACTTCGGTGCGTTCGTTGATCTGGGCGGCATCGATGGCCTGATCCACATCTCACAGCTGGCCTGGGCCCCGGTCAACCATCCACGCGATGTGTTGAGTCAGGGCGATGAGGTCACCGTTGAGGTCATCAGCGTGGATCGTGACCGCGAACGCATCGGCCTGAGCCGCAAGAGCCAGCTTGCCGATCCGTGGACGACACTCAGCCGTGATTTCCACCCCGACCAGTTGGTCCAGGGTGAGGTCACCAAGCTGACGAATTTTGGCGCGTTTGCCCGGTTGGTGGAACTGCCCGCGATTGAAGGACTTATTCATATCAGTGAGCTTTCCGACCGCCGCGTGGGTCATCCCAGCGAGGTCGTGCAGGAAGGGCAAATCCTGACACTGCGCATCATTCGCATTGAGCCCGACCGCAGACGGCTTGGCCTGAGCCTCAAACGGGCCAGCAGCACTGACTACCTGGAGGATGATCTGGGTGACTGGCGGTCCATGCTCGACGACATGAACGATTTCTAACGCGTCCCGGTGAGGTGAGACCGGCAGCCCAACCTACCAGGCTGCCGGTTTTTGTTGGAGGTTGCCCATATGACTCCAGAAATCCTGGTCATCGGAGCAGGACCCGGTGGTTCTGCCGCGGCCTGGTCGCTCGCAGCGGCGGGCCACGATGTCTTGATGGTTGATGCAGCCACATTCCCGCGTGACAAAACCTGCGGAGATGGCCTCCCCCCTATGGCTATCCAGACGATGCGCCACATGGGCGTGATCGACAAAGTGGAGGCTGCTGGTGCCGCCCGCATTGACACAGTCAGCCTGACCGCCCCACGCGGCACAACAGCGCGTGTGTCCTTTGCAGGCTCTATGGGAGAAGGATATTACGCGCTTGTCCTGCGGCGCACTGTGCTGGATGACGTGCTTCGCCAACATGCCGCAGAAGCCGGAGCGGCGTTCATGGGGGGAACCCGGGTCACACGGCTGGTGTGGCAAGGTGACACCATCACAGCTGTACATGCTGGGCAAACGGTTTTCAGCCCTCAGAAGGTCATTATCGCCGTCGGAGCGAATATGGGCTTCCTGAAGCGCAATGGCTTTCTGCGATCAGTACCTCCCGTCATACGGGCCGCACGCTCGTATTACGCTCAGGTTAGCGGTCTGCGCCAAGACTACAGCTTCTTTTTCGATGCCGACCTGCTGCCCGGCTATGGATGGGTCTTCCCCACCGGACCTGATACAGCCAACATCGGTATCGGTGTGGCGGAGGGTGCACCTCGCTTTAATACTCAGTCCACCCAATCCCTGTTGGACGAGTTCGTCGACCGGTTGGTGACGAATGGCACTATCACCAATGTGACCCACACGGGAAACCCTAAAGGCTATCCTATCCGCATCGACTTCCCCACAGGGCGCATCGCAGGCCAGAACTGGGCCATTGTCGGCGAGGCAACCGGCTTGGTCAATCCGGCGACCGGCGAGGGCATCGACCTGGCCATGGCAAGTGGCCTGATGGCTGCAGAGCACATCACGAGTGGGCGGGATCTACGAGGCTACGGACACCAACTGCGACGCCGCTACAAACTCATGTTCGATGGTCTGCGCTTCGCCCGTGACCACTTCATGACCCGCCGCCGCCTTGATTATGTTGTCCACCTGATGACCGAACATCCTTTTGTTGAGCGGCGTGTCGTGAACGTGGCGCAGGGCTTTGAGTCGCCTGCTGTGATGTTCCACCCTCTGCTGATCGCGCTGTTCTTCATGCCCATCTCCCCACGGACCGCAGTCCGCCGTCTGTTGAACTATGCCTGATGTCTCCGTGCTGGTCACCGCAGCGCACGAACCTGATTCGATTGCTGGCGTCCTGGGCCCCCTGTCGAGGCAGCTGCCTGCTGCGCAGCTCCTTGTGATCTGCCCGGACGAACCAACGGCACAGGCAGCGCTGGCTTTTGAGCGAGTACAGGTACTTCGTGATGAGGGGCGCGGCAAACCAGCCGCCCTCAACCTTGGATTGAGCCATACAACAGGCGAGATCGTCATCCTTACCGATGGCGATGTCCGCATCGATGAAAACGCTGCCGAACCACTGATAAATCCCTTTGAGGAAAATGACGTGGGTGCTGTCAGCGGCAGACCAATCTCCGTGAGCCCGCGCGATACGATGTTGGGTTTCTGGTCGCACCTGCTGACCGATGCAGGGGCGCATACTGAACGGGCCAACCGTGCCGCCACCAATGACTTCTTCGTGTGTTCGGGCTACCTGTACGCTTTCCGAAGCGGACTCGTTGATCGCATCCCTGAAGACGCCCTGGCCGAGGATGCCGTCATCTCTCACATGATCGGCCAGGGCGGTTTCCGAATCGCCTATGCGCCTGAAGCCCGCGTCTACGTGCATTATCCGGCCACCTATCGCGACTGGCTCAAGCAAAAGGTGCGCAGCGCGGGCGGATACGCACAGCCGATCATTGCGCAGTCTCCCCTGCGAATGCGCAGCTTCCGCCATGAGGTGCTCCATGGCACAGCGCGCGCGCTGCGCTACGCCACATCGCTGCGTGAGCTCCTCTGGGTTCTGCTCCTTTTCGCGGCCCGGCTGCATCTTTGGGCCCTGATCATGTGGCGTGTACGGGTGCGGCGTTTGCCTTTAGCCACTCTCTGGCAGCGTGTGGAAAGCACAAAGGTCTATCGATGAGAGCATTTGTTACAGGGTGTACTGGCACTGTCGGGGCAAATCTGGTGGCTGCTCTGAACCAGCGCGGCATTGAGGTGGTTGGTCTGCGGCGGAAAACCTCACCCGATGATGCGGTTGCGGGGCTGGATATCAACTTCGTAACCGGAGACATTCTGGATATCGAGACGCTGCGCCCGGCTATGGAAGGGATCGATTGGGTGTTTCATGTGGCCGCCATCTCCGACTACTGGCGCACACCGGCTGAGGTCATCTACCGGGTGAACGTGGAAGGTGCGCGCACAGTGATGGAGGCTGCGTTGCAAGCTGGCGTCTCACGCTTTGTACTGACGAGTTCCACAGCCTCACTTGGCATGCCTCGCGCAGATAAACCACTGATGGATGAGACCGACGTGTTCAACCTGGAAGGCGCTGATTTCCCTTATGGTTACAGTAAGCATCTCGCTGAAGAGGCCATGCGTGAGTACGTCGGCAAAGGGCTGTCGGCCACGGCCGTGCTGCCTTCCGCTGTGATGGGTCCACGCGACCTGAGGTTCAACGTGGGCGAGTTGATCATCCGTGCCCTAAAGGGGGGCCTTGTACCCACTCCTGACGGTGGGTTGAACTTTGTTGATGCCACAGACTGTTCAGAGGGGCATATCGCTGCTGCTGAACACGGCAAACCCGGCGAGCGCTATCTGCTGGCCGGTGACAATCTGACCCACGCCGAGACACTCGCCATTATCAACGAGACTCTCGGCACAAGCGCGCGCCCCTTGCACCTGCCCCGCTGGACGCTGCCGCCGCTTGCCGAAATCGTCAACGTGCTGCAGCTGTTGGGGATCGAGCTCCCCGTTGACAAAGGCCGTGTGCTTTTCAGCGGCGAGCGGATCTACTATGATAATGAACGCGCGCGCACCGAACTCGGCCTGAGCTTCCGTCCTTTTGCCGAGAGCGTGCAGAGCGCATACGATTGGTATGTCGCACACGACTACCTCCAGAAGCGGGGCATCCATGATCACTGACATCGAGTCGTTTATCAAGTACTTTCATGGTCAAAGGCGGCGCACCCAGTGGATGATCGATGCTCTACCGGAGGAAAAGTCCGGCTGGCGTCCGTGGCCTGGGGAGCCTTCCTCGGCAGAACTGATCTGCCGGTTGGGGGCCACACATTTGATGTATGCTACGGTGGTCGTGCATGACTACTGGGCCGTGGATGACTATCCTGAGGCGGCTGTATCCTGGCATGCGGCGCAAGCTTATCTACGCGCCAAGACCGAAGGCGCACTTGACCTGCTGCGAGCCCAGCCCGATACCGTCTTGAACGCCAAGCGCACCAAGCTGGATGCCAACATCCCGATGAGCGCGTGGCGCTTCCTGATGATGATGCTCGACGCTGAAATTCATCACCGGGCCCAGTTGAGCACCTACCTGATGCTTTTGGATGTCAGGCGACCGCGCATGGATGCCCTGTCGATTGAGGCTGTGCAGGCGTCCCTCAAAGCCAAATAGGAGAACAGATCATATGGAAAGGCAGTTTGATTGGCCCGCAATTGGCCGTGCTTCCGCGATTATTTTTGCCGCGGCGGCGGCGTTCGGCCTGCTGGCCCCCGTCATCGGTGCTGTGCTTGTCAACGAGGTGATTCCGCTGGGCACCGACTGGACCACTCTGAACATCAGCGGCAGTTTTATCTACATGTTCCTTTTCTGGGCAATCGCATGGGCGGTCACCTTTATAATGGGCCAGTGGATGATCAACATCGTGCACGAGCGCATCATTGACGACATGATCGCCACCGCGCTGGTAACCTCCATCATGCTGATTGTGCTGCGCATTGTCATCTGGTTGATCTATGAGCCAACCCGTTACGATGTCAACCTGCCCCCGGAGGGTGTGCCGCGGTTCTTCTTCACTGAGGTGGACGCAGGCGGGGTATTGTTCCTGTTTCTGGTGGCCTTCCTCGCTGCGAGAGTAAACCAGTATTAAAGCACAACCGCGCTGTTGGATTGACAGCGCGGCGCTTTTCGTCAGGAACCCAGTGGATCGGCTTGCAGAGCGTTGGCGATAATGGTGACCATCTGGCCGATGTCGAGATCACCTTTGTTGAGGATGCCAACGACCGGCCAGCGTTCAAGCTTTTCCCGGTCTGAATCCTCAAGCAGCTTCGCCGTGGCGATCAACACGCGCAGCGGTTTGTCTTCCATGTGCTCCCGCACGTGTTCCAGGAATCCGAATCCGTCCAGACGTGGCATCATCAGGTCAAGCAGCACCAGCTCGAACTCCTCATCATCCTCCAGATGATCAATTGCTTCCTGACCATCCTTCGAGGTGACGGTCTCATGGCCCGCCATCTTCAAGGTGATGTTAAACAACTCCCTCACATCAGGTTCGTCATCAACTACCAGAATCCGTGCCACGTCAAGGTCCTCTTATTAGGGAAGCAATCTTTATAAACTATAGTGTGGGGCTGTCGGCCTGTCAACGTGCTTACTCTTCTATGAAAACCGGCAGGTGCCCCAACGCGATGACATGCTGCCATTTCTCCTCATCGCCCTCTGTGAACATGGCTGCTTCAACTGCAACTGCGCCGCCTGCTTTTTCAACCACAGACCGGATTGCTTCAAGCGTGCTGCCTGTTGAGATCACATCGTCCACAATGATCAGCCGTTTGCCATCCACAAAAGACCGGTCTTTCTCATCAAGGTGCAGGGTCTGCTTATCACCTGTTGTGATCGAATGCGTCTCCGCGGAGATCACATCCCCCATATAGGACTTCACCGTCTTACGCAGAATGATCCAGGGCAGATCCATCTGTTTGGCCAGCTCATAGCATAAAGGAATGCTCTTAGCCTCTGCTGTCACAATGGCATCCGCCTCATACTCGGCGAGGCGCTGGGCCAATACTTCGGCAGACTTGACCACCAGCTCAGTGTGCCCGAGTATATTGACGACCGCGATCCGTACGCCGGGGGCCACTTCAAACAACGGGAAATCACGGTGTAAACCGGCCACATCAACCGGATGGGTATCTCTCATGATTTTGACTCCTTCTTGCTGAGGAATACCTTGGAATTCTACTATAGATACACGACTTTGTTAAGCACACAGGGAGAATCACCATGGAACAGACCCTTTTGATCACCGCCTTTACACCGTTTAATGGCCGGGCCCACAATGCCTCCGATGCCGCCCTGTCCATCATAATGGACCTCGCAGTGGAACAGCTGCCGCAAATTCAGGTCATTGGCCAGCGGCTACCCGTCCTGACTGAGGTCGCTGCACGCCGGCTTCTTGAGTCGATTGAGCGCTTCAATCCGGACATGATCATCTGCCTTGGCGAAGCCCGGCGGGAAGCCATCACACCGGAGCGCTTTGCTGTCAACGAGCGCAGCTTCCGCATTCCGGATACTGCAGGCAGCCAACCACAGGGCGACCCTGTCGTCAAAGGAGCTCCGCCTCAGTACGAGACACGCCTGCCCGCTGACGACTTTGCCGCAGCCCTCAATGAAGCTGGATTTGCTGCGAATGTCTCAGAGGATGCCGGACGGTACGTATGCAATGAGGTATTCTTCGCCGGTCTCCATCATCTCAGACGGGCACGGTCTAAGGTCCCTTTAGGTTTTGTGCATGTACCTGTGCTGCCCAAGTATGGTCAGGATGATGCACCGGGCCAACCAGCCGAGAAGACCGCTGAAGCACTGCTCACGGGGATTCGGGTGTGGTCGATGCCATCGGCTGAAAGCCAACAAAGGTAACGGTCTGGCGCTGCCCGAAATCGTCATACACGATGACGAATTGGCCGCCGCGTTCAATGCCCCGGCGTACCACCCAGTACATGATCTCACCCATACGCTGCCCCTGGAAGTAAACCTGTTCGGCAGGCAGCCGGGTGATGGCGCCATCGTAGGTGACATCTAGCAGGCGGTTGGTCTTGCCCGTGGTGTCATCCGGGACAAGTGTATAGAGCGTCAGTTCGCTGGCGTTACTCAGCGGCATGGGTTGGCCTGCCACATGTGCCCCCTCAACCGACCAGGTAAGAAGCCCCGTGCGTGGATGGCCAAATGCGAACTCATAGACGGCGCTGGGCGTAAACGTATCCGCGATGGCGATCACCGGGTCAACCATCTGCCCTATCAGACGGGCCAAGTACACATCCGGTTCGCGAGTGGGCGTAGGTGATGGCGTGCGCGTTGGGGTCAGGGTCGGCAGGGGCGTCGGGCCGCCGGGTGTTGGTGTCGGTGTGGGTAATTCGTTCTGAATCAGCCCTACCAATGCCAGCTCGCCCTCCCGACCCACGTTCTGCACATAAGCGGCAAGAAGACGCATATCGCGTCTGGCGGCCTGCATCGCCAATGCTTCGATAGCTGTGGAAGGGGCAACACCGCTCAGGCGCCATTCCTCGGGCATGGCCGAGGGCATACCATCGTCCACCATCAGGGTGAGCACACCTGCCTCCTGCTCCAAGGAGCCGATCAGGGTAAGTGCACCTGCATTGCGTGGATCAGGGACCAGGATATCGATCACGTCCTGTTCTACTGGGGCGAGGACCTCATCGCCCAAATGGATCGTACCATCCGCTGTGCGGATGAGTTCACCGGTGATGTCCCTGCTGCGCCACCATGCGAGACCGTCCAGATTGGGCGCTGGCTGCTCAATGACCGGCAGAGCGACGTCCAATAGAGCGTCCGCCCACGCATCAGCGGCAGTGCCTCCCTCGGGCTGATCAGTGGTCACCGGTGTCATGTCATCGATCAGGTCGACCGAGTTCACGGCCACACTCTGGGAGGGTGTTGGCTGGGGTGTGGGACTTTCAACAGTGGAAGGACTGTACAACCGGACCACAGCGGCGCCTGCACCAGCCACTATCAGCAGGCCCACCGCGATGCGCAGCAGGCTCTGTCGGGCCCGGCGGCGGTCTCGTCGGAGCTCCATAGTCTCAGTTCACTGTCCAAACCTGCAAATTGTCGAAGGAAACAACGATGACATCCGCGCTGCCACTGACGACATACAACGCAATATCCCCTTGGGAGAGTTCATCCGCGGCGTAGCTGGCAAACTCCTGCCCATTGAAGAAGAATGTATAGCCCGCTGCACGTGCTTCAACACCCAATGTATGTGTCTGTGTACTCGAGGGATCCAGGCCGCCGGGTAGGTCGCCGCTTTGCGTGTTGGTCCTCAGGCCGGATATACGGGTTGAAATCACATAGTTGCCTTCGCAAAACAGGGTAATGGCATGATAGGTCCCCGAATCCACATAATGGAAGAACATGCCATAACCCGTTTCAGGAGGGCATGTCTCTGGGGTTATCGCCACCTGTGCATAGAAGTTGGTCTCATCAACCACTGTCGAGTTGATAAAGCGCCCATCGAACGGTCCGATCTCGAAACGGTAGACGCCATTGACAAGCCCGTAGTCCGCAGTCGGCGAATCCTCGTTCGGCCATCCTTGGTCAAAGGTTGCATCAAGCAGCTGCTCGCCGACATTGATTCCCGGCGGGACAGCAGCGCTCTCACTGCCGGGTGAAACAGGCGGATCAGTAGGAGCGGGCTGCGTAGCGGGCTGTGGAGTGTCAGCCTCACTTGTCGGCTGTGAGCCTTCGGTCTCCTCTTCCGGTGTGCCGTCGTCTGGATCAACAGGCGCGCGCGGCGTCACAGTTGGAAAGGGAGTCACCGTGGGCGGTGGCAGAAAAGTTGCCGTGGCCGTGGGGGTCACAGGCGTCGGCTCGACGGTCGCTGTGGGCAGTACAGCGGCCTGATCAACACCCGCACAGGCTGTTAGCAGAATGATTGAGCTGAGCAATATTAGACTGGTGCGTCGCATAGATACCATATTGAATGAGAATCAAAGTCAGCAAATGGTACCAGCATCCATATCGACAAAACAAAAACGGGCCGCCTGAGGGCGACCCATCTGTATGGCTGTTTACCGTTTAGTTCATCAGCGGGCGGAACTTGTACCCATAAACGATGATGCCCGCATCGCCATCAGTGCGAAGTTTACGCGTGACCATCTCAACACGCTGGCCGATTTCCGGTTCGCCATCCAAGTCTGTCAGCTGAGCCGTCAACCGTGTACCATCATCAAGTTCAACCATCGCAAGCACATAGGGCGCAAAGGCCGCGAAGTCAGCCGCCGGGGCTGCCACAATAGTGTAGCTGTAAACGGTGCCCGTCCGGGTCACACTGCGCTCAGTGCGCTCCGGTGTGAGAGTCATATAACCGTTGACGGCGACCGGTTCACCCTGTGGGGCTGCGATCCCCTCCAGAGCATATCGCTGCTTCTTCAAACGCCAGTGACGTGGTACTTCCATGATTGCCTTCCCCTTCTTTCATTTTCAAACTCGTGTAAATTATCACAGAAAGGAGCTCTCAATCCCCATTGAGACCTCCCAAAACCTCTCAAATTGTCTGCAGAATGTGCGTGACAGCCGTGGCACCTGTGCCAGCCAGCCCTTGAACCATCGCGGTTCGAGCACCCGGCACCTGATTCTCGCCTGCGGCACCCCGCAGCTGCAGAACAGCCTCAACTGTCTGCAGAACGCCTGTCGCGCCACCGGCGTGACCCCGTGCCTTAAGACCACCAAAGGTTGCCAATGGCAGCGATCCGGCCAGCCCAATGACGTCCTCTTGCGCCAGCGCTACCCCCTGACCGCGTTCAGCGAACCCTGCTGCTTCCAAGGCAAGGGTTGTCATGATGGTGAAACTGTCGTGAACCTCAAAGAGATCCACATCGTCAGGGGCAATGCCAGCCTGTTGGTAGGCTTTGCTCGCCGACTCAGCTGCCGCCGACAGAAACAGCGGATCCCTACGGTTTTGCACCGCCAGGAAGTCGGTAGCCAGCGCTGAACCTGTGATCGCGACGGGGCTGCTCACCATATCACGGGCCCGCTCAGTCGTTGTGATGATCAACGCCGCTGCCCCGTCGCCTTCCGGTGCAGCATCGAACAGGCTGACCGGATCGGCCACCACCGGTGCCCGTGTGAACTTCTCAGCCCGGAGCGTGTTGCGATACATCGCCAGTTGGTTGCGCGCACCATTCGCGTGAGCGTTCACGCTAAACCCGCCAAAATCAGCCAGTTCATAGCCGTACTCGTGCATGTAGCGGCGCATCAGCAGGCCGGCCATCGCTGCCGGAGTAGCTCCCAGTTCGGCTTCCAGCTCGGCATCCAGCACATAAGCAAAAGCCGATGTGCGCTCGTGGCCAACAATATCGGTTGGCTTTTCCACACCCAGAACCATTGCGACTTCAGCCAGGCCGCCCGCCACAGCGATATATGCCTGCCGCAGCGCCGCACCACCGGAAGCATCGCCCGCCTCCACACGGATAGCCTCAATACCTGTCTCTTATACACATCT
>JAADYX010000013.1 GCA_010092885.1 Chloroflexota bacterium
GCCTCACGCGGGTGGCCGCCCAGCGCCGGGGTCGGGTGCAGCCGCTCGACCACATCCAGCAGGGTGACGGCGTCTTCCAGCCAGCCGTTGACCGGCGTGCTCAGGTGTTGGATGTTGCCCAGCCGGTGCAGATGCGGCTCATCATCAATAAAGAGCGCCGTGGTCAGCGGCGTGAGCGCGTCGCGCAGCATATCGACGCGAAGCGCGTGCTCGTGGCGATCCTTGGTGCTGTGCAGCAGGGCCTGCCCCAGCCGCTCGTCGGCAGCCGGGGTCTCACCGCGGGCAATGGACCCGGCCAGCGCGACGGTATCCAGGCGGCCGCGGCGCGTCGCGGCGAGCACTTCCGGCGTGGCCCCCAGAAAGGCCTGCCCCGGCCCCACCTCGATCAGGAAGCGGTAGCAGCCCGGGTACCGTTCGCGCAGGTCATCGAGCACGGCAGGCACGGAAAAATCGCCATGTAGATGCCGCGCGCGGGAGAGCACGACTTTCTCCAGATCCCCGCCCCGGATTCGCTCCACCGCCGTACCGATCATGTGGTGCCAGCCCGCCCGGCTGACGCCCTCCTCCCAGGCGACCGGGCCGCCTGCCGGATCAGGGGTGGGCGCGGGCACCGCCTCGATGGTGTGGCGCAGACCGGCCAGTGTGGCGTCGATGTCGGCTTCCGGCTCGATGACGCGCAGCGCGGTCAGCCAGCCCTCACCCGCGTGATGGGTCAGCAGCAGCTCCGGCAGCAGGAACGCCGCCCCCCCGAACGGTGCCCACGGTCCGTGTGCGGCCTCATCCGGGGCGAAGGCAAACCCGCCGAACAATTTCGGCCCGACGGCCTCTGGCACAGCGGGCGCATCATGAACCAGCCACGCAAACAGATCCGCCATCTCGCGGCGCAGCACATCATAGCGATCCGGCCCCTCCGCGCGGATGGCAGCCGCGATCCCGGCCCCGGCGAAGGCCGTCTCCCCGTGCTCCCAGTGGAAGCGGGGCCGGCCGTCAAACCGCCGCAGGAAGTCCGTCAGGCCCTCGGCGGGCCAGGGCACCGTCACCGCGATGACGCGCTGCCTCACTGCGATCACGCGTCCGCCGCCTCTAATTGGGCGATGCGCTCCTCCGGGATGCCGATGCTGCGCAGCAGGAACAGGCGCAGCGTCTGCCGGATGCGCTCCGGTTCCGGTTCGCCGGTGTAGACCCACCGCGTGACGACCGCGTAGATGGCACCCATCCAGCTGATGGCGGCCACCTGCGTGTCGATGGGCGGGATGTCGCCGTCGGCCACGGCCTTGTCGAGGTTCTGCTTGATAATGCCCACAAAGCGATCCTCGATCTCCATACGCTTCTCTTCGAACGCGCGGCCCAACCCGACCGCCTGCACCAGGAAGATCTTCGCCAGCGCCCGGTACCGCCCGAACACATCCAGCATGCCGCCGATAGCCCGGTCTACCCGCATGATGCCGCTGCTGCCCCCGCTGATATCCCCCGTGAGCCGCTCTTCCAATATCGCCGCGAACTCATCAATCAGCGCGAGGAAGATCTCCTCCTTGTTCGGGAAGTGGAAATAGACCGATCCCTTCGAGGTGCCGCTTTCGTCCACGATGTCATCGACTTTCGCATCATGGAAGCCCTTGCGGGCGAAGACGTTGATCGCGGCATCCACAATGCGCTGCCGCGTGTTCTGCGCTTTTTCGGACAAGGTTCGCTCACCGATCATGGCTCTTGGTTTCCCATCAAACTGACTGGTCAGTCTATTGGGAAGTTTATCACTTTCATTGCTTTCAATCAAGGCTAAAAGATTAGAAAGATATGAGATACGAACGGGTCGTTAGCACATTGTAACCGGACCGCCTTTACGCGCCCGGCATCCGGGGCTAGAATGCGCTGCGTGTTCCTATGTAACGCACACATGAGAGAAGAGGATAGACGACTGTGATTGAGATCGACTGGCTGGAAGACGGTATTCTGAAGTGGACCTTCCACAAAGGGTGGGACAAGCAGGCTCTGCTGGCAACCGGCGAGACCTACCGGACCTTCTACCCTGAGCTGGACCGGCCTCACTGTGTCATCATCGATATGTCGGAAAGCACCAAACTGCCTTCCGGCGTGCTTGGAGTGTTCCCCTCTGTGGCGCGCAACGCCCACCTCGCACCGCGCCGCGCGGATCACATCTACGTGATCGGAGCGAGCCACCTTGTGCATACTCTGGCTGATATATTCGCCAAGCATTCGGCGGGAACTTCACCTTTGCCGACAGCCTGGAAGAGGCGGTAAAGTCGGCACGGGCAGTGCTCACCCACTGACCCGCGCTTTGTCCCAGCCACCCAACGGATCCATACGCATGGCAAAACGTGCCGCCACAACATCCCCCGGACTGATCAAACTGCTGCGCCGCATGACCATCTTCCAGATGTTTCTCATTGCCTTGGTCGCGACCGTGGTCACCTTTATCCTGCTGCTGGTGGGCTTCCCCTGGGTGGCCGGGATCGTCGGTGCCGAGGTCGACACCGAGATCTGGGCCCTGCTGGAGGGTTTCGTCTCCGTGCTGACCGCCTCGCTGGTCATTGGCGGCGGCCTGTTCGCGCTGGCCGAATACATCGAAGCGGAGGATGCCCGCCGTAAGGCCGATGCGCAGAACTCCTTTGCGCAGTTCGAACGCATCTTTGAGCAGCTCATGCGCCCGGATGATATCGCCGCCCGCCGCTGGATCCTCCAGCACATCCGCGAGCACGACCCCGAGGTGGAAACCCAGGCGGAATGGATCGCGGCCACCCGGGCGGTGATCTTTCCGCCGGATGGCTCCCCCAGCGAGGGACGGCGGCATATCAAGCAGATGCTCAACACGTTTGACTATCTGGGCTTTGTGGCGCTCAACTACTGGCAGAGCGCGGAACTGGAACGCCTCACCGAGTGGATGAGCCCTTCCATTGCCAAGGTGTGGCGGCGCATCGGCCCGTACATCGAGTGGGAGGCCGAACGCCGCCGCGAGCCGGACTTCTACCTGTCGGCGCGGGAATGGGGCCAGCACTGCATCGCGTGGCGGCGCAAGGCGGACTTCCCTGAGCCGGTCTTTGTGGAAGATGCGCTGTGACGGGCAGCCAGCCAAACGAGAAACCCACCGCCGGATCGTGTACAATCTCACAAATTCTGACCCGGCAACCGAAAGGCCCAGCAGTGGACAATCTGTGGCATGAACTCCCGGCGACACCCGAACCCGTTGACGATGTCTCGATTATCTACACTGTCATCGAAATCCCGCGCGGCAGCCGCAACAAGTTTGAGTACGACAAGGAGTTTGGCCTGGTCCGGCTGGACCGTGTGCTCTACTCATCGATCATCTACCCCGGCGACTACGGCTTTATCCCGCATACCTTCTACGATGACGGCGATCCGCTGGATGTGCTGGTCATGGTCAACCAGCCGACCTTCCCCGGCTGCCTGATCGAAGCGCGGCCCGTGGGCCTGTTCCGCATGATGGACAAGGGCGAGATGGACGACAAGGTGCTGGCCGTGCCCTACCGCGACCCGCTGTATGCCGATATCCACAGCCTGAAGGACGTGCCCGATCACTTCCTGCGGGAGGTGGAGCACTTCTTCTCCGTCTACAAGGACCTGGAAGGGGTGCGCGTGCAGCCCATCGGCTGGGAGGATGTCGACGAGGCGCACGCCCGCATCAAGCGGGGCATTGAGGGCTACGACAAGAAGTACGGCGACCGCGGCTAAAGACGGCCCCCGGCAGGCGAGCGCGCTCAATCCAGCTTGAGCGCCCGCCAGCGATCCGAGCCATCAACCGGATCCACGATGATGACCGGCTGGCCGCCGCGCCGTGCCGGGCGCAGCCGGTCCACCTCGATCAGGCCGTCCTCCACCGGATCGCCGGTGCGCGTCCGCACGGCTGCAATGCCCGCCGCCCGGATCTGCGCCACGCTGACCGTGCCGCGGACCATCCGCGAGCGGCCCACATCGATGTAGCGCCCGTCCTCGCCGCAGGCCGCCAGCCCGACCGCCGCCAGCGCCCCGATGATCCCGGCGTGGGTGCCGCCCAACCCAGCCAGCCGCACGCCCGCTTCCGCCGCGACCGCCCGTGCCTGCCGCTGGGTGAGCACTTTGTGCTTGGCCCGCTGCCCGAAGTCAAGCACCGCCTCGCCGACTGACACCGCCACGCACAGCCCCGGATCGCTGCCCGGGTAGAAATCACCGAGCATCAACGCCCGGACCTGCTCGAAGAGCGCATCCGGATCGGCCTCGTCGGCGATGAGGATGGAGGCGGCGGAGTTCTTGGCGGTGTACGGCACCCGCGGATGCACCAGCAGCTGGTGCCGGACCACACCCGCCACCCGCAGCGAGGTCGCCAGCGCGGCAGCGATCTCGCGGGCCAGCCGCCCCGTCCCGCGTGAGCCGGGCACGTCGGTATCGTCCAGCCCAACGAGGATCATCCGCCCGGCTCCCGGTAGATGCGCGAGCCGGGATTCTCGCCGTTGAGCGCAGCGGTCAGCGCGCCGCGCTCCCGCCCGTTGACGATCAGCACTTCACTGACGCTGCGCGCGTTGGCCAGCGCATCGAGCATGGTGCGCTCCACGGCCAGATCGTCCAGATCGCGCGCGATCAGCTCGTTCACCTCGATCTCGGCGATGAACGCGGCCTCCGGGTCCTTTTTGGGGTCCGCGGTGAACAGCCCCTGCTCATCTTTGACGAGGATCACGCGGCCCGCGCCCATCACCTCGGCGGTCAGCAGCGTGCCGACATCCGTGCGGTGCGGCGGGATGCGCCCGACGCGGTCGGGTTTTTCCCACAGGCTGTAAGGGGGCATGGCTTCCATCACGGGGATGGCCCCCAAGGCCAGGTAGCCCGGCAGCTTGACCAGGTCATCATGCGCGATCTGCACGCCGCCGGAAGGGGCCAGCAGCATAGCGATCATCAGGGCGTTCTGCTGGCTGATCCCAGCGCCCAGCTTGGCCAGCACGCCGGTCGGCATGCCCAGATCCAGCGCGATGGCGTAGGCGTGGCGGCTGCGCGTGCCGCCGCCCGTCATCACCAGGATCTTGTGGGCGGGCCGCGCGGCGCTGATCTCCTCCAAGATGGGCAGCACCACCGCCGCCCCCCGGTCGATCACGCTTTGGCCGCCCAGCTTGAGCACCTGCAGATCCGGCAGCGGGCGGAACACCTCCCCCGAACCGGTTTGGGCCAACAGGCCCCGGTCCATCAGGGATTCGGCCATCAGCGGCGTGTCGATGTGCAGCCGCCCGGAGTCGTCGCGTTTAAGGCTCATAAGAGGAGTCCTTTCTGTGGCTGGGTGCGTGCCGCTATTGTCGCCAGTGTGGGGGCGGGCGTCAAGTGCGCGACACGCCAACCACCACCCGCAGCCCCAAGAAGTCACCCCAGTTGAGCGGAGAGATGAACGTGCAGCGCACCGAACAACGCACGTCCTGCGGCATGCTGTAAAACGATCCGCCGCGCAGCACCCGGCGGAAAGTCCCCTGTGGATCGGTGCGTTCGTCCGCATCATACGGTTTGGCCCACCTGCCCAGGCGGCACTCCCAGACGTTGCCCGCCATATGATGGTACAGACCGTAGGGCTGCCGCTGTGCTGGGCCGCGTGGCTGGTTACCGGGGTCATGTGCCCCACCTTCCGGCTGCAGTTGCACAGGTCATCAGAGTGGGCGGCGCTGCCGTCCATGACTCAGAGACCAGAGGTATTAGAATGGGAGGGACGCAGCACACACACGCAAACAGTAGTTGTTGAACCTGAGGTGTGGATCGTGGCTGGGGCGGTTGGAGCAGCGCACATGCCTATGATAGTAATTCCACGACCCGCCCCGCAGCACGCGCCACGCATCATCTTCTACCCCATTTGGTTCTGGATGCTTAAACGGATTCTGCCATGCACTCAGGCACCATTCCCACACGTTGCCCGCCATGTGGTACAGGCCGTAGGGCTGCAAGTCGGCCTGGGCCGCGTGGCTGGTTACCGGGCTGGTTTGACCGGTATTGATATTGAAGTTACACAATTCAGCGGTCGGTTCGTCATCACCCCACGGCCAGATCCGCTTCGGGTTGGGGTTCCGGCTGCCATCCGCCAGCTGTAGGCCGCCCCGGGCCGCCTTTTCCCACTGGCTTTCCGTGGGCAGCGTGTAGGCGCGCCCGGTCGCCTCACTCAGCCAACGGGTGTAGGCATACGCCTCATACCAGCTGACGCCCACCACCGGCAGCAGGTCGTCGCCCGCCCACGTGGAGTCGTCCCAGTGGCGGGGTTCGGTCCAACCGGCCTTCTGTCGTTGTTCCCAGCCGCTCTGCGTCCAGCAGCTGCGGTTGTCGTAGCCGCCCGCCTCGATGAACGCCCGGTACTGGCCCACTGTCACAGGGTACCTGCCGATCCGGTAGGCATCCAGGTGCAGCCTGAACTGCTCGGGTTCAGAGTGGGAGCGCAGCTTGTCGCTGAGGGGGCTGCCCATCCAGAACTCGCCGGCGGGGATCGGGACGGTTTCGGGTTCAAACTCGTGGGCCATACCAGAAGCCGATCCCGGCGTGGGCAGCATGCCACCCTTTTTCGTCATCGGTGAAGGGGGAGGCATGCTGTCTATGTTTGAAGTCCACATGCTCCCCCGGGCCAGGCCACCACAACAGCCGCAGGAACGTCAGCAGTGCCTCGGGGAAGTCAACCGTGTCGGTGGTGCGCTCCGAGCAGCCGAAGTCATTGCAGGCTTCCACGTACAGCGTGATGGGGAAGTCCTCTTCTTCCAGTTCGTCCAGCGTGAACTCCGCATCGTTGTCGTTCTGCGGGTTGGTATCCTGCTGGGTGGCTTCGTCATCGTCCGCCAACTGGTAGCCGAAGTTGTACTCCACCGCGTCCGCGACGCTGCTCCACAACAGGCTGAACGTGTAGGATCCATCGCCCTCGTCGATCACATCAACCGACAGTTGGTTCGGCGCGGCGATATCGGCGTTGATGGTGAACTCCGCCTGCGCCGACCCCACCAGCGATTCGATGCAGGCGTCCGTGTTGCTGCAGGCGTAGGCCAGCACCACCGCCGGGCCTGCGTAGGTGTTGTCTGTGCCGCCGA
>JAADYX010000153.1 GCA_010092885.1 Chloroflexota bacterium
CTGCGCTGCCCGCACTCGAGCGCATGCTGTTCGCCGAATCCGTCTGGCCCCTGGCCGGATTGGGCGTGCTGGCCCTGGCCGGATTGATCGTGCAGGTGGGCGGGGTGCTGGTCGATGTCCGGGCTTACTCCGACTATCTGTTTGCGCAGACCGGCCAGGCTCCATGGCAGCCGCTCGCCCTGTGGAATCCGCGGTGGACCCAGCCGGTTGCCAGTCTGCGGCTCATCGGGCGCACGCAGACCAACATCCTCTGGCTGATCGGCGGTGTACGGTGGACGGCGTTGGCCGGGATCGGCCTGCTGATCGCGGGGTGGACGGCGTTCCTCATCTGGCAGCGCAAGCCCCGCCCAGACCGCCCCAGCCCGCTTGCAGTAGGGATTGGCATCGGGGTGCTGGTGGTTGCCACACCGCTGATCCTCAGCACTGCCCACGATGACCCGCGCTTTCTGGGGGGGCGCGCGGATCTGTTCGAGGCGTTGGATTATCTGGAAGCACACACTGCCGCCAACGACGTGATCATGCTCACGTCCGAGACGTACCTGCCCTTCTTCCAGAATCACTACAAGGGCAGCCGGGACTGGTACGCCCTGCCTACCTCGCCGGGGGAGCGCTTCAGCTGTGAGCAAACCCCGCCCGTGGTCTCCGACGATGTCAATGCGCAGATCCATGAGGTATCGCGGGCGATGATCGATTCGGCGTGGGGCAGTGACATCATTTTCGGCCCCACGCGGGGACGCCTATGGCTGGTTGGGGATATCAGCCCGTACGGTCCCTGCCAGACGCGACCCGTGATGCACTATGCCGCGCTGAATGGGGGCATCATCGCGGTGGCGGAGATCGCGCCGAATGTGCGGCTGGTGCAGACGGTGCCGTTTTCGGTCGTGAGCCGGACAGACGCTCGCCCGCTTAACGCAGCCTTCGGCGAGTCGATCCAGCTGGAGGCGTTCACAACCCGCCAGAGCCGCGGGTTCCTGGGGCTCACTTTGTGGTGGCACGCTGTTGATGCACCTTCCACGGATTACACGGTCGGTGTTTTTCTGCTGGGGCCGGCGGGCGTTGTCCAACAGATCGACTGGCAGCCGGTCTTCGGCTTCCGTCCCACCTCAATGTGGGAAGACGGGGATACGATCCGGGACAACTACGGTTTCGATCTGCGTGATGTGCCGCCGGGTGACTACGTGATCGGTGTGGTGCTGTACGAACTCCCCTCCGTGGAGCGGCTGCCCGTCACCGTGGGGGGCGAGCCGCAGCCCGACAATCTGCTGGTGGTAACGGGGGTCACTGTCGAGCCGTAAGCGGGAGGGTACAGCATATGGTAGGATGGATTCGAACACACACAAACCCACAAGGGAACACACGTGAGACGAGTCCTCCATACACTCGTGGCAGCCGCTGCCGCTTTGCTGGCGCTTGCCACATTTACTGCTCAGGCCGTTACCCCGCCGCTTGAATACCAGAGCGTGGTGAACAACGCCTCTGACTTTGGCCTACAACTCGGATGCGATCTCCGCGTTTGAGCGCGAGCTGGCCTATGGCAACATGTTCTTCATTGAAACCTACAAGGATACTGGCGCGCCGGACTACGGGCTTGATGTTTGACTTCGATGCCGGTGGTTCGGTGCGGGTACAGACTGAAAACTGTTCGTTTCCCAACCGGGGGACGTTCAACTGGCAGCTGTTGGATTGTTCCTTTACAGCCAGCGCGGCGCACACTGAAGTCCGGGTAAAGGTCGGGTGGCGCGGCATCGGCAGCGGTCTGTTGGGTATTGATGATGTACGGCTTGTGCCCCAGTAAGCGGGCTTAGACGGCGATACGCCCCCTTGCACGGCGCACAGCGCCGTCTCACCCCTGCGGGGTGATGGAGCCTTTGGCTCCCCAAGGGGGCGTACTACGTTGCTGGGAAGACTCGGTCAGCGCGCGGCAGCCCGTTCCCTTTCCAGACGGTTCAGCCGCCGGATGCGCCAGGCCAGGAACAACACGATCCCGAGCACAGCGACCAGCGCGACTAGGCCGGGCAGCAGCACTGCCAGCAGGGCAGTGGTCCCGGCGACGATGTCTTCAGCCGTGCTGACCACCGGATTGCCGATCCCGGCGGTGGTGGTCGTCACCACCGGACGGGTGGTCATCTTGACGGCATGCACCGATCCAGCCATCAGCAGACCCAGGATAATCGAGAGCACCGGGCTGAGCTCCGTGACGACACCCGCGCTGGCCGCAAACAGGATCGCGCCTGCTGCGGGCCGGACCACCGTGCCGATTATGTCGTTGAGGCTGTCGGCGGCGGGGATCTTGTCCACGAAGATCTCAATGAGGGTGAGCACGATGAGCACACCGATGACCCACCAGCTCTCCATGACATCGAAGGGCTGCTCCAGCGTGATAATGTTCAATTTGGCCGATACGGCCACGATCAGCAGGCTCAGATAGGCATTCAAACCCGCACTCGCCGAAAGGCCAAACGCGGCAAAAACGTCAACTACTCCCATTACGCATGATCTCCTGATAGAGTTCGTCTACTATCGTATACGGTTACGGGTCCGGCTGGTTGCATCAGTCGCCGCGCCACCAGGCGACCCCCACAGTGCCCGGCCCGCTGTGCGTGATCAGTGAGGGCGCGATCTCGCCGCTCAAGCAGATCACCGGGTTGATGGTGGCGGCCAGGTCAGTGAGCAGATCGTCGGCTTCTTCTGCGGCGCGGAAGTGTGCCACCGCCAGATGCGCGCCACTGCTGCCCTGCGTGCCTTGCACCGCAAGGGTGCGCAGCAAGTCGATTCCGGCCTGCCGGGAGCGCACCCGCTCGTAGATATCCAGGCCGCCCTGTTTGATGGTGATCACGGGTTTGGCGTCCAACAGGGAGCCGACTACCCGTACCACACGCCCAATGCGCCCGCTCCTTTCCAGGAAGGCCAGGTCATCCAGCATGACGTACAGGTGCAGACCGTCACGCATGCGCTGCAGGCGCGCCACGATTTGCTCGACGGAGTGCTCCCCGCTGGCGATCAGGCGGGCTGCTTCATGCACGAGGAGGCCTGCCGCATAGGACATGTTCAGCGAGTCTATCACGTGGATGTCCACGTCTTCCACCGAACGGGCCGCCCGCTGTGCCGAGGCGACGGTGCCGCTGAGCAGGCTCGACACGTGCACCGAGATGATCGTATCGTAGCGAGCGCGCAGGCGCGTGTACATTTCGATGAAGGTATCCACGGAGGGCTGGTTGGTGGTCGGGTGGTCGAGGGCGAGCACCAACCGCTGGTAGTACATCTCCGGTGTGACGTCGTAGTGTTCGCGCACGACCTCCCCATCAATGGTGAGTAGGATCGGGATGAGGTGGATGCCGAACCGCTCAATAGTCTCAGCTGATAGATTGGTGGAGCTGTCTGTGACGAGTGCAATGGACACAACGTTTCTCCCCTACAAAACCTGCTCAAACGTCAGATCGGAAGCCTGCCCGCGGATCAGGTTCACCCACTCTTGCGGATCGTCCATGTGTTGGGCGGGCGGCGAGAGCCTGGCGCGTTCCAATCCGGCGGCCAGGGTGGCCGCCTCGGCGGGGCTGTGCGTGCTGATCTGGATGCGGTAGGCGTCGCCTTGCGGCTCAAAGCGGATCAGCCGGTATGCACACGGATAGCCGGTCAGGGAGGCGGTTGCCACGTGCACCCGTGCCCCGATCCGGGCGATATGGTTGGCATGGTGGTGTCCACTGAGCACCATTTTCACCTGCGGGTGCTCATCCAGGACGGCAGTAACCTGCTCGGCGTTATCCGCCACGAAGTTCTTGAAGTACGGTTCGCTGTTGCGTGGGGTGATCTGGTGCAGCGGATGGTGCACCGCAATGAGCACGGCATCATCACGGTGGGTTTCCAGCTCATCACGCAGCCATGCGATCTGCTCGTCGCCGATGGTGCCCGCCCAGTCGTCGGCATAGCGTGAATCCAGGCCGATCAGCTGGATGCCTGCCGCGACCTGCCGGCTCCAACGGGCTTTCTGCGCGTAGGGCACGGGATCCATCATGCGCGGGTCGATGCTGGGCACGGCCTGCTGCGGCGCAAATGAGTCGGGATGGTTGGGGTCGATGAAGCCGTCATGGTTGCCGGGCACAAAGTGCCAGGGCGCTTGCAGCTTGTCCATGAGTGCCGTGAAGCGTGCGAGCTCAGACGGGACGGCGACATCGAGTACGTCACCAGTGATGACCACAAAGTCGAGGTCGGCGGTGTCGTTCAGGCGGTCGACGGTCTCACGCAGCAGGTCGTCGGCCTCATCGTCGATGGTGCTCCAGCTGGCGGACTGTGCGGAAAGGTGAATGTCGGTCAGGTGCGCGAATAAGGGCATTGGCGGTGCTCTCCCAGGTTGATGCTTTCCTCGATCATAGCACCAGCGGACTTGTGATGCTGCTGTGACCTGTGGTAAGATGACTGCCACCACCCTGTCACAGGACCTTGTATGCGCTACCTGATCATTTCTGACATCCACGCCAATTTAACAGCGTTCGAAACCGTTCTGGAAGACGCGGGCAAATTGGGCGAAGATTACGATTTTGTCTGGTGTCTGGGCGATGTGGTTGGCTACGGCCCGGATCCCAACGAATGTGTGGAGCTGCTGCGTTCCATGCCGCACCTGTGCCTGGCTGGCAACCATGACTGGGCAGCACTCGGGCGTCTGGATATTCGCTCCTTCAACACCGATGCCCGCCGCGCCGTCACCTGGACACGTGAAACGCTCACTGACAACAACCTCGCCTACCTGGAAGCGCTGCCGACCACCTTTGTGCTGGGCGACTTCACGCTGGCGCACGGCTCCCCGCGTGAGCCGGTCTGGGAGTACATCCTCGATCCGTTGATCGCGACGATGAACTTCCCGCATTATCAGACCACCTACTGCCTGGTGGGTCACACCCACACCCCGATTACCTTCAAGATGAGCGATAACGGCAGTGAGACCGAGTCGATCCAGCCGGTGTACAACAAGCCGCTGCGCCTGGATAAAAAACGCCAGATCATTAACCCGGGCAGTGTGGGCCAGCCGCGCGACCAGGACCCGCGCGCGGCTTACGCCTTCCTGGATATGGAACTGATGACCTGGGAATATCGCCGCATCCCGTATGATATTGAGGCGGTCCAGAAGCGTATGCGAGGGTTTGACCTGCCCGAACGCCTCGTGAACCGCATCGCGCACGGCTGGTAACAGTCAGACGGTGCTGCGCGCCCGCGTGCGCACCAGAGCAGGCACGATATTCTGCTCGGCGAACAGGTCCCGCAGTGCGACACGCAGCGTCGGATACTGGTAGCGGAACCCGGCCCGCTGGGCCTTAACAGGCAGCACCCGGCGCCCCCGCGTGATCAGATCCGTCCCCCGCCCGAGCATGGCCCGCAGCGGATAGTCCGGCAAGGATACATGGAAGGCCGCCCCCGTCACCTCTGCCATTGTCTGCATGAATTCCTGGCTGCGAACTGGACGCGGCGCTGTCAGGTTGAGGGGGCCACGCAGCGACTCCTCCTCCAGCGCAAACGCGATCAGCCGCACAACATCCTTCACATGGATCCAGGGCCGCCACTCGTCGGCGGTCTGCATCATCAGGCCGCCGGCCACACGCCGCACATGCCACGGCAGGACACCGCGCTGGCTGTCCAACACGTAGCCGAGGCGCAGTGCAGCGGTGCGCACACCCAACGCCTCAACTTCTGAGGCGGCCTCTTCCCACAGCCGGACGGTCTGCCCCCAGATCCCATCACCCGGCGGCGTCTCTTCGGTGATGGGTTGGTCATCGATGTTGTGGTAGCCGTAGATGCTCACCGACGATCCGGTGAGGAACACCCGCGGCCGGTCGATATCGCTGAGGGCGATAGCGTGGGACAGCGCATAGGTGGAAACGACGCGCTCCATGAGCATTGCCTTCAGGCTGGCAGGGGTGATCCGCCAGGTCGGGAAACAGTCCTGCGGCAGGTTGATAACTCCGTGTGCCCCATCGAAGTAGTCATACCATGCCGCGGTTGGGTCGCCCGGCTCCCACTGAACATAGTCAGCGGCGGGGACCTGCTCACGCGCTGCCTGTGGATCGGGATCCAGCACGACAAGCCGGTACCCGTGATGATAGAGATAATTACAGAGATGGCGGCCGATGAGACCGGTCGCCCCAAGAATGACAATTCTTTTTGACATGCTACGCCTCCTAGACGCAGCCCATCCTCAACCCGAGCTTATAGTAGCATCAAATCGGGGCAATTGTGCGATCCGTCGCACAATTGTAAGTTTCTGTCACGCTTGGGTCTATCTTAGTTAAGCTGTGAATTACGCTCGGTCGTCGCTCAGGAGTCCTCGAGCATGGGGTTATCGCTGGGTTCGTGCAGCATCTCCTCCGGGGCGCCGAGATAGACAGCACCACCCTCGCCGGTGGTGACCTCGGGCAGGTTGCCGCGTTTGCCGAGCACATCAAAGACGTACAGCTCGCGGATGAGAGTCACCAGGATGGCCAGCAGAGGCACGGCCAGCAGCAGCCCGAGGAAGCCAAAGAAGATCGCCGCGATCAGCTGGAAGGTCAGCAGGGCGGCCGCGGGGATGTTCAGCTGAGCCTTCATCACGGAGGGGGTGATCAGCCGGTCCTGTGCAGCACCGATCACCGCGTAGAGGATCACCGTTGGCAGCAGTTTGGCGGGCGCATCAGCCAGGGTGATCAGGATCACCGGAATGATCGCCACAGCCGGGCCCACGGTCGGCACGATGGTGCCCAGCCCGGCCACCGCCGCCAGGGAGAGCGCGTTCGGCAGCCGCATGATGCCCCCTAGCGCGAGCAGCATCAGCAGTGTTGTGGCCACTGTGGAGATGAAAAATGCGCCCAGCCACGCTGTTACATTGCGCTGCACGGCACTGATGACTTCTGCTGCGCGTTCTTCGTAGCGCTTGGGCACCAAAGCCAACAGCGACTCATAATACACGTTGGGATCCAACAGCAGGAACAGCGTAATGAACACCAGCAGGATCAGATTGCCAAGCGTCGTCCCGATAAACGCACCAATATCCGTGACGACGCGCAGGGCACTGTCCGCCACGGTTGAGACATTGAACGTTGGCAGCCAGCTGGGCAGGGTTTGCTGCGCCTCTTCATCGGTGAGGCCAGCGATGAGGGCGCTATAGTCCTCCAGGCTGAAGGGCGGCAGCAGACTTTCGAGCGGCGCGCTGGACTCGCGCAGGTCGGCATAGTTGACCACGGCGTCCTCAGCGACATCAGGCAGACTTTGGATCAGGTTGGCAGTCTGTGATACAAGCGGCGGCACAACCAGCACGAAAAACAGCACCACAGTAATCACCACGCCGAGCAGGGTGGCCCCGATGGAGAGCTCCCGGGAAACGCCGCGCCTTTGCAAGGCCTCCACAGGGAGCTCCAGGCTGACGGCCAGCACCCATGCGGTGAAGACCAGGACCAGAATCGACAAAAGCCGCACAACTAGGAACGCTGCCAGCACAGCCAGCAGGGCTACTACTGCGACGATGACCACTCGACGGGTGAATTCTCGCTCGCTCATAGCTGTAGTATACACGTTTTTGACGGCTGTGGTGTATATACCCTTGAGCAGGGAGGGCAATGGGCGCTATACTTGGCAGCATGCAGTGGTTAGAACAGCTCGGCCACCGGCTGGGCGCTTTCAGTGAATGGCTGTACAACCCCGAGGATATGGAAGGAGTCGCCAGCCGGATTGCTTCCCTGGCGCTGATCTTCGGTGGTCTGATTTTGGTATCGTTGACGGTTTGCCTGGGCATTTATGGGGCGCTGGTTGGCATCAGCGTACTGCTCGGCGGGTAGCCAGCCCTGGAGTATGCAAAAGGGCACATCCCAATGGTGTGCCCTTTTTGTGATCTATGCTGTTGGCTGGCGACGATTATTCGCCAGTAGCGACCGGGAACATCGCGCAGGTGCCGTGCTGGCCGCTGGTGAAGTTCACCTCGTCCACGGTACTCACCACATTGCTGATGTTGTCCGGAATGAACGTGCCCTCGCTGTTAAGACAGGCGACTGTCAGGTTGGGGGCAAACGGTGCACAGCCCGGGAAGTCAACAATGGAGGCGATCTTGAAGCCGTGGCCGTTCACGTCAAATACGCCGCAGGGGACGACACCGTTGTAGGCCGGGAACAGCGCCGGGTCGGCACCAGGCAGCGGCTTCACAAACGGGTTGAAGCCACCGGTGGTCAGTTCGTCAATGCCACACTGGAAGCTAATGGCGATGCGAGAGAGTTCATTCCCGCCTGGGCCGAAGAGCTTGGCATCCAGGTTGATGGTGTCACCGAATTCAACATCAATGCCGGCGGTCGTTGAGAAAGCCAGGAACTCCGGTGAGCCTGCGGCAATGCCGCCGCTGGAGAGCACCTTGCTGCCAGTTGGCCACTGGACCTGGAGCGTTACCACGTAAGGCTGGCCGATGAGATCGTCAAGGCGCGCGCTGACCAGACCGCTGATCTGATCCGTGTCAGGGTCGCAGCTAAACGCCGCAAATGAGATACCAGCAGCATGGGCGACTCGGACTTGGGAATAGGCGAACAGGCCGATGAGAGCAACCATCACGGTTGCGACTGTAGTGTAGAGGACATTCTTCTTCATGTTTTTAGGAACTCCCTTGCGCTCACATGTAAGCGAGCATGCGGTATCGGTTGGTGAAATACGATTTCATTGTAGGACCAAAGTAACACTTTGACAAGTCCTATGCGCCAATTCAAACTGACGCAAGCCTGAAGCCAACCACACGAATCAGAAACGGCACCCCGAAGGATGCCGTGAGACTACTATTCAAATGGACGCGCCTGGACTCGAACCAGGGTCCGCGGCCAGGCCTGTTATCAGGGCGTTTCGCGGTCATTTCTTGCGCTTTTCCCGCTACCGCGCCCGGCGCTGGCCCCGTCGAAACCTGTCGCGCCCTTGGGGCAGCAGCAATGGGCGGGACCCCCTTGTTCCGCCCACGTTTGCTGCCGGGCTACCAATACACAGTCAGAACCGCTGCCGATAAAGCTTCAACCAGTGTGCCACTACCTTGACCAACTACAGCCTTACCATACCAACAAATCGCTTGAACTACCTGACGCCAACCACTACCATTCGCTGACGCTTGCCTGACTACCAACCCACCATTCGGGGCCAGGGAGTCGAACCCTGTGTGTCAACCGTTCCCCGCCTTCACCTATATAGACGTATAACCCCCTCCTCTGGTTCCAAATTTGCCCACGATTTTGCAGATTGTTAACATCAACAGCCCGGTCAAGGTGCCTAGCCTTTCCCACCCGATGGGATGACCGGGCTGTCGATGCTGCTAAAGCAAAAGTCCGTGTGAGGTTGTCTGTTCCCCACACGGACTGGTGCTTCCCAAGGTTGCACACGCTAGCGCGGGGGCGCGCCTCCACTTCCCGAATCGATGGCATGCACGCAGAACCAGGGTTCCGGCTGGGAGAGGCGCTGGGTCATTGTGTGATAGTTGCGTGCCATCATGTGTTCTCCATCGTACGCTGCGTGCGTAGAACTGCCCGCTTGAACTAAAAAACCCCGCACATCCGCTTCGCGGCTGGTTGTGCAGGGTGGTCTGTCAAGCTAGGCAAATACATACTACCTGATCACTCGCTTTTTGACAAGCGGTTTCCTGTTAAGATCGCGTTAAACCGACTTCGGTTACGCTGGCGGCCCGGAGAACCCTGTGCTGATATCCGGGCCACTTCCGACCGTGGGGGTTGTGTCGCCTGTCAGGGCAGCGACGCCCGCGCCAACGCCCGCGGCCAACCCGGCCCCGACCAGACCGAAGCACAGCGCGACTGCCAAACCCCCGACCAGCGCACCTCCCAGCATGGCCGGGTCGCTGGCATCGATGCTGCCGATGCCAGGGATCGTGCCGGCTGCGTTTTGGATGGCGATGGCAATGATGGCCGCTATCATCTGGCCCACGACCAGCCCCACACCGGTGATCCCGCCAGCGATTGCACCATCACGTGCCGCATCGCCTTTGGTTGCGAACGTCTGATTGTTGACTGCCAGGAAACCGGCGATCGCACCGGAGACCAGGCCAACACCGGGCCCGCAAAGGCCGATAAAGGCGCCCACCGGTATGACGAGAATGAATCCAACGATACCGCCAATGAGCGCACCCTGTATCCGTTTTGGCATACTAACTCTCCTTTTTGATTTTCATTGTACACGATTTTGATGGGTTTGCAGCCCCAAGGCGCCAATGTAAAAAAGAATTGAGGCCACGAACCAGATCATCAGGGGCAGCGCGGTGATCGTCACACCGTTGACGGTGAAAAGCGCCGGGTTCCACGGGCGGGGGATGTATTCCCACGCGCCTGCGCTGGCTATTACCTCAATCAGCAGCGCTGACCCGACACCCCACCCGAGCAAAACGAGCAGCTCCGCCGGGCGGAAGTGCTCGAAGTGAGGGGCAGGCAGCAGCCAAACGACCAACCCCACACCGATCAGGAACAGGCCGCCATCCCAAAAGCTGTGCAGCAGCGGCTGCAGCAGGGTGGGCAGCGGCCATTCAGTCAGGTGACGGAAGATCGGTTCCGCAGAGAGCGCCTGTGCGGCGTGCAGCCCGAACTCCCAGACGGAACCCAAGGCGCAGCCCAGGACAAACAGCGAAAAGGTGAACTGGCCCATCACTTTGGTGCCGTACAATACACTCACCGTGATCACAATGCCGAGTGCGATCAGCACATCCAGCAGATACAGCATGCGCAACCTTTTCTGCAATCAATGCGTATACACCAGTAGAACACAGATTCAGGAGAGAAAACAATGGCTAGTGGTAATGGTTCCCTGCGCACGGCAGGTATGGTTTTGATCGGATTGGGGGTTGCATTCCTCCTGAGCATGCTGATCCCCGGCTTTGGCCAGTTCATCTGGGCGGCCGCTTTCCTGGGTGCCGCATTCTTTGTCTACAGCATCTACAGTCGCGACCACAGCAAGTGGGGCTGGCTGCTGGGTGCATACTCGCTGGCGGTGCCGGGTGTGCTGCTCCTGCTGGGCATGCTGCCCTTTGATGGGCTGGTGGTCGCGGGCTTTATCGCCTCATTTGGGCTGCCCTTCCTGTATGCTTACACCATCCGGCGTGACCAGTGGGCTTGGCTGATCCCGGCGGCGATGTTCCTGCTGCCCGCGTCAGCAGTTCTGCTGGGCGTCATCTGGGCGGCGATCCCTGTTGTGTTGATCGTCGCGGGCGTGTATCTGCTGGTGCGTGCCAGCGGCAAGCGTGAAGAAGAGACTCCGGCTGCGGCCGCCCCCGTTCAAAGCAACGGTCACCGCAAGACCGAGCAAGAGAAAAAGAACCCTGTCGTTGAGTCGCGCCCGATAAGCGGCCCTGAAGCCGACTTTGGCGCGTAACCGAACCCGGGGCATCCTGGCCCGCCGGGATGCCCGTTCCCTATGGAAAGGACTGAACTGATGTCAGCTGAGAACAAACGTATGGTTCCCGGTGTGCTGCTGATCGCGCTGGGAGTATTCTTCCTCGCCAGCCAGTACATCAACTTTGCCGCGAACGTGATCATGCCCGCCATTGCCGCCGGTGTGGTCAGTGTCGGATTCATCGCCTATTACTTCACAGGGCCAGAAGAAAACCGCTGGGCCCTGATCCCGGCCTACATCGCGGCGGCGATAGGCGGGGTCATCATCGCCGAAAACTGGCTCGGCTTTGACGTTGGCATCTTAGTGCCGCTGGTTGTGGCCGTGCCGTTCTTTGTGGTCTTCCTGCTGGACCGTGAAAACAACTGGTGGGCGCTGATCCCGGCCTATGTGTTGACCTCGGTCACGGTGGTGCTGATCGCACAGATGCTGTTCAACGTCGATTTCGCACCGCTGATCCCCCTGATGATCGCGCTGCCGTTCTATGTGTTGTTCTTCGTTGACACACGCGACAACTGGTGGGCGCTGATCCCCGCCTACGCGCTGACGGCCGGTGCGGTCATGGTTGGTGTGGATGCATACCTCGATCTGGATGTCGCCGGACTTGCTCCCCTGTTGGTGGCCCTGCCGTTCTACGTGGTCTTTCTGCGCAGTCGTGACAGCTGGTGGGCGCTGATCCCCGCCGGAGTTCTGACGGTGGCCAGCGTGGCTGTTCTCATTGACGAGGGTAGCGACTGGATCATTCCCCTGCTGCTGATCGCGGGCGGCCTGTTCCTGCTGTTCGGTGGGCTGAAGGGCAGCCGCGCACCCGTTGAGGTCGCGGTGCCCCCGGCTGAGGAGCAGCCGGTCACCGGCCCCGCAGCCGACAGGCCGCCGCAGGTATGACCGCGCGACTGTTCACGCCCTGGGTGTTGGGTGCCGCCCTGATCGCCGGTGGCATCGCCTATCTGGTGATCACGCTGACCGGCTACGGCGGCCCGCTTGAGCCCGTGCTGTCCGGCCTGATCGGGCTGCTGGCGCTGCCGTATTTGGGGCGCTGGCTGGCCGGTCGGGACCAATGGTGGGCGCTGATCGCTGCCTACGTGTTCTTTGCGCTGGCGGTGCCGGTGCTGGCCCTGGCCCTGCTCCCGCCCGTGTGGCAGCTGTTCGCTGCGATCGTGCTCGTTGAGATCGCCATCGGGTTTACTGCGGCGGCCTTCCTGGAGCCGGATGTCGCCTGGGCAGGCATTGTGGCCTACGCGGCGGGCGCGCTGGCTGGCGTGCTCCTGCTGAGCCTTGTGTTGGCCGACACCGTATTGCTCGGCGGGATCGCGATGGTGCTGGCCTCCGTGCCGCTGTGGGTGCTGTTCGCCCGTGACCGCACACGGCTGTGGGCACTGGTCCCGGCGAGCGTGGTCAGCCTGCTAGCCCTGGTGCTGGTGGTGGCGGCAGGCGTCGCTGCGGTGTCTCGCGCCGGATTCCTGCTGGTGCTGGTCAACGGTGTGCTGGCGGTGATCTTCCTGGTGTTGTTTGTGGTTGTGCGCCGCTTTGACTGGGCGCTGTGGTTGGCCTTCGCGACGGGGGCGGGTGCCATACTGGCGATCTTCTTCCCGAGTGGTGGGCCGGGGTTTGCGCTCTTCGCGCTGACGATGGGCTCATACATCATCGTGTGGCAGATCCGCAGCACGCGGCAGAGTCGCGC
>JAADYX010000154.1 GCA_010092885.1 Chloroflexota bacterium
ATCCACAGGTTGCGGGTGTTGAGCAGATTGCGTGTTTGCAGGTAGACGTTTTCCAGCAGGGCACTCAGATCAAGGGTGGTGCGCAGCGCGCGGTTCATCGCTGAAAAGGAGCTCAACTGGCGCACCTGACGTTGGAGCGACTGCTGTGTGTCGACGAGCTGGTGCACCGCGATGGTCAGCGCCAGCAGCAGGAGCTGGGTCAGCGCGAAGGTGGCTACCCCCAGCTGGCCGAGCGCAACCGCGCTGAACGGAGCCAGCGCGACGGGCAGCAGCTGCACCGCCAGGATCTGTACGCGGTTTTCGGCGATGGTCGGCAGGACCCGCAGCCCGCGCAGCGACAGGTAGCCGAACAACAGCAGGTTGTGGAAGGCCAGATACACAATGATCACGCCGATGATGGGGAGCAGATCGCGCAGCGTACTGATCGAGCGCAGGGGCAGCGGTGCCGCCAGCGCAATGCCATACACGGTGTGGGCCATCAACACACTAATGACCGCCTGCGGCAGCGGCCAGAGCGCCTGTGCTACCAGTGCGGTCTGGTCCGGATTGCTCTCCTGCCGCTGCAGCACGAACGCCACCGCACCGATGATCAGGCCGCTCACCGTGATCACCAGGGTGGGGCGCAGGCCAAGCGCCAGATAGCCCGTCAGAACGGCGGCAGGCAGAAACGTCACATGCCCGAAGCTCACCGCAACACCCAGGTTGCGCAGCGCCGCTACCAAAAGCGCCAGGCTCAGGATCAGCAGCCATTCGATTGGGGTGGCGGTAACCGCTCCGGTAGTTAAGGACACAGCAACCACAACCAATGCCGCCACAATGGCGACCCACGTCACGGTGATTAACGGTCTTTCTCTAGTCATCGAATATCCCTTATTGCGATTGGGCGCTGCTGTTGGGGAGCACCACATGGAAGGCTGCGCCACCATTCGCGCTCTCTTCCACCCAGATGCGCCCCCCATGTGCTTCCACGGCCAGTTTGCAGAATGTCAACCCCAGCCCACTGCCTTTGCCGCCGCGTGGCCTGTCACTGCCGCTGATCTGGTAGAAGCGCTCAAAGATACGGTCGCGCTCTTCAGGCTCAATGCCGCGCCCCTGATCCGATACCACGATCACCTGATCGTCAGAACGCGCCACCACCTTTATGGTAACCTCCCCGCCATCGGGAGAAAAACGAAGGGCATTATCCACCAGGTTGGTGACCACGCGCTCGATCAATTCCTCATCGGCCACGATCGCGGGCAGTGCGTCCGGCACATCCAGCGCAATCGAGAGGCTCTCTGCCTCGGCGATATGGCTGAGCGTGGCACTGACGCGCAGCGCAACCGTCGCCAGGCTGAACGGCTTGAGTTCGAGGGTGACCTCTCCGGCCTCAAGCTTGTTGATCTTGAGAATGCTTTCCACCAGATCAAGCAGTTTGTTCGCGCTCATCAGGGCGACCTGCAGCGTTGAGTGCAGGATCTGCTCGTCACGAACCGAGGCATCGCTTTGCATCTCGTCGATGGCCAGATGCAGGCTGGCGATTAGGCCCGCGGTGGGACCGCGCAGATCGTGGACCAGCATGTGGGACATCTCATCACGGTATTGGTCCACGCGGAGCCGTTCGGTAGTGTCCTGCAAAACGAAGATACGCCCTGAAACGGGCTCTTCGCCGCTGGCCACCGGAATGGATACCTCGTCTATCGCACGGTACTCCGGAACGGTCAGCGCGTAGGAGCGGCGGGTGATATACGATTGGTTCAGCTGGATATCCGCGATGAGATCGTCGACCTGCATAAAGGGTTCGCTGTTGATCGGTTCAACGGGCATTGCGTCGAGCAGCTCCGCGTAGGGCCTACCGATGAAGCGCTCGGTATCCGTATGGAGCCAGGACCGGACGCGATGGTTGATCAATGAGACGGTGCCGTCAGCATCAACCATAAAGATGCCTGTGTTGATATTGTCCAGCACGGCTTGCAGTTGGTCGCGGCGGCTGCGGATCTCCTCGGCGAGTTGAGCATTGGCGATCGCCACAGAAGCCTGGGCAGCCAGCAGATCCAAATAGCGGAGGGTTTCTTCGGTCAGCTCGCCGGGGTTGAAATACGCGACGTTGAACACGCCGATCACTTCGCTGCCGCGTTTGAGCGGGATGCCCACCAACCCGCCGGGGGGCGGCTCAGTGTTCCACTGCTTGTAGTCGCGAAAGACGCCACTTTCTGCCGGACGGTAGATCACCATGCGCTCGCCTGCGCGCGCCACGCTTGCAGTCAGCCCATCCGGGCGGGGTTTGGCGGCTTCACGGTCCACCTCGCCGTTGGCCCACAGGCTCGTGCCGAATGTCAGGGTCTCGGCTTCCTCATCGTAGAGATAGATGTGCGCATCCATGGCATCCGTTTTGGCCACGGCGGCCCCAGCAATAGTTTGCAGCACGGCCTTCAGGTCCGTCATGCGCAGCAGGTCCAGCGCGACATTGCGCAGCGCCCGGAACTCCTCACGCCCGCGTTGCAATTGTTCGAACAGGCGGGCATTCTGGATCGCGATGGCGGCGTGCTCACTCAGGTTGTTGATGAAGTGCTGGTGGTCTTCGGTGAAGGCACCCGTCTGGCAGCTTTCCAGGTTAATGGAACCGATAGCCTGTCCGTCCAGCAGGATCGGCACGACCAGTTCGGAGCGCACACCGGGCCAACCGCGCACATACTCCGGATCGGCCATCACGTCCGCCACCATCACAGTGGTCTTGTTGGCCAATGCACGCGCCGTGACTCCCCGGTTGACATCCCAACTCGTATCGCCGCTTACATCCGTAAGCTGACCTCCGGCGGTTGCGGCCACCGTC
>JAADYX010000155.1 GCA_010092885.1 Chloroflexota bacterium
CTTTGTAGCTGGCCAGGCGCTTTTTGAGGAAGCCGATCACATCCTTTTCCTTCAGGCGTTTGCCCTCACGCAGCACGACAAACGCGCAGCCGACCTCACCCCATTTTTCGCTTGGGACGCCGATCACCGCGCACATGCTGATGTCAGCGTGTTCGTACAAGGCCTGCTCGATCTCGGCTGGATAGACGTTCTCCCCGCCGCTGATGAACATATCCTTAAGGCGGTCGACGATGAAGAAGTAGCCCTCTTCGTCGATGCGGGCGAGATCACCTGTGTGGAAGTAGCCTTCATCGTCAAAGGCGCTGCGGGTCGCTTCCTCATCCTCAAAGTAGCCTGTTGTGGCTGTGGGGCCGCGCAGCACCAGCTCGCCGACTTCGTCGGGCGGTTTGGGGAGGTTGGTATCCGGATCGACCACGCGGGCATCCACAAAGAAGTTCGGCCTGCCGATGCTGCCCGCCTTGCGTTCCGCATCTTCGGCGGGCAAGGAGAACACACCGGGGCCGAACTCCGTCATGCCGAAGCCCTGGCGGAACACGACGGCCTTTTCCTGCCGGTACTTCTTGATCAACGCGACGGGCATGGGCGCTCCCCCGCTGATGCAAAAGCGCAGCGAGGTCAATTTGGCATCGGCCCAGTTGGGGGCCTCGGCCATCATCTGGAAGACGGTCGGCACCCCGGCAAAGATGGTGGCCTGCTCCTGGTCGATCAGGGTGAGGATCTGTTTGGGGTCGACGCGCTCCGTCTGGATGACCGTGCCACCGAGGATCAGCAGGGGCACGGAGTAGGCGAACAACCCGCCGGCATGGAACAGGGGGAAGACGTTCAAGTAGACATCGGTGTGCTGTGTATCGCCCAAGTGGGTGTTGAATGTGTTCCACGCGATCTGCTTGTGGCTGATCTTCGCTGCCTTTGGCAGGCCCGTTGTGCCACCTGTAAACAACAGGCAGGCGGTATCTTCCTCACGCAGGGACTCACAGGTGACCGGATCGGCGGGTGTCTTCTTCAGGACGGTGGCCAGATTGCGGGATTTGCTGGTCCCGGCGTAGGGTTCAAGGGCCCAAAAGGCGGGCATATCCTTGACGCTGTGCAGGTGGTGCACAATCGCGTCCATGGGTGTATCCCACGAGTGGACCAGTATGCGGGGTTTGACCTTGCGGATCAGCTGCTCGATCTCGCGCGCGTGCAGCCGCCAGTTAAACGGCACCATAATCGCGCCGAGTTTGCCGCATGCAAAGAACAGATCGAAGAAGAAAATGGAATTGTGCGCTATGATTCCTACCCGGTCGCCTTTACCCACGCCTTCGCTTTTGAGCCAGGTTGCCATCCGGTTGGCACGGGTATTCATGTCGCTGTAGGTCAGCCGGAGTGGTTGGTCAGGAGCGGTATCAATGAAGGCGAGTTTGTCAGGGGTGTAGATACTGCGCCGGGCGAGTGGGTCACCGATATACATGACGGACTCTTTCCCTGGTGATGGCTTGAACAAGAACCAGTATACCACGCCTCTGTTACATTGCAGTTACAGGAATCCGGATAAACAAGATATCATCTGAGAAACTGGCATGTAAGTCGAGCAGCAACTATGACAGACTTTCCTCCTGCCCATGTACAACACATTCTGGACAATCTACCCACGCGCTCCGGCGTGTATTTGATGAAGGACGCGCGGGGGCAGGTGATCTATGTCGGCAAGGCGGTGAACCTGCGCAGCCGGGTGCGGACGTACTTCCAGCCGGGCACACTGCGCACCGCCGATGAGAAAACGCGCCAGCTGGTCACCAGTGTGGACGACATCGAGTTCATTGTGGTTGAGTCGGAGATCGAGGCGCTGCTGGCGGAGATCAACCTGATCAAGGCGCACCGGCCCCGCTACAACGTTCGCCTGAAGGATGACAAACGCTACCCGTACGTGAAGGTGCACTGGGCCGATCCCTTCCCGAAGGTGACGGTCACGCGGCGCATGCGCCAGGACGGATCGCGGTACTTCGGGCCGTACACCAGCGTGAAGGATGTCTACCAGACACTGGATGCGCTGCGCAAAGCCTTCCCCTACCTGACGTGCGACCGTGAGATCACCGGGGAGGATGAGCGGGCCTGCCTGTACTACGATATCAAGCTGTGCTATGCGCCCTGCATCGGTGTGGTTGACCAAAACGAATATCGGGCCATGATCCAGGATCTGATGGACTTCCTGCGGGGTAAATCCGACCATATCATCGACCGGATCCGGGTACAGATGGAGGAGGCCAGCGAGAACCTCCAGTATGAAAAAGCCGCACGCCTGCGCGACCAGATGCAGGCCATGGAACGGATCATCCAGCGGCAGCGTGTGGTGTCCGGATCGGATGCCAACCAGGATGTGATCGCCTTTGCCCGGGAGAACGATGACGCGGTGGTGCAGATCTTCTTCATTCGCAACGGGAAGATCATCGGGCGCGAGCACTACGTTCTGGAAGGCGCCGACAGCGAACCTGAAGAAGTCGTCTCCGACTTTATGAAGCAGTTTTACGACCGCGCGGCGGAGATCCCCCGAGAGGTGCTGCTGCCGCATCAGGTTGAGGAGGCGGAGATCATCGAGCGGTGGCTGCACAGCAAGCGCGGCCAGAAGGTGACCATCCGGGTGCCGCAGCGCGGCCGCAAGCGGGATCTGGTCAAGATGGCGACTGACAACGCCGTCGAGACGCTGCACCTGCTGCGGGCGCAGTGGGAGGCCGACACCCAAAAGCAGGAACGGGCGCTCAACGATCTGCGTGAAGCGCTCGACCTGCCCGCCCCGCCCGCCCGTATGGAGTGCTTTGATATCAGCAACACGCAGGGCACGGCTATCTCAGCCAGCCGGGTAGTGTTTGTGCACGGTGTGCCGCGCAAAGCCGAATACCGGCGCTTCAACATCCGCACGGTGACCGGCTCACCTGACGACTACGCCAGCATGCGCGAGGCGTTGGACCGGCGCTTCAAGCGGTGGATGGATGCGCAGGAGGTCAATGCACTGGGGCAGAAGAAGGTCGATGAGACATGGGCGCTGCTGCCCGATCTGCTGGTGATCGATGGGGGCAAGGGGCAGCTGGCCGTGGCGGTGGAGGTGCTGGAGAAATATGGCCTGACGGACCGGGTGCCGGTGATCGGGTTGGCCAAGCAGCAAGAGGAGATCTTCCTGCCGGGCCGCGCCAACTCGATCCTGCTGCCGCGCCGGTCACAGGGGTTGTATCTGCTGCAGCGGATCCGCGATGAGGCGCACCGGTTCGCGATCACCCATCACCGGCAGCGGCGGGTCAAGCGGGGCATGGTCTCGCAGATCGAGTCGGTGCCGGGCATCGGGCCGGCACGGCGCAAAGCGCTGCTCAAGCAGTTCGGATCGCTGGCGGCCATCCGCCGTGCGTCTGTGGAGGAGCTGGCGGCGGTGCCGGGCATCGGTCAGGAACTGGCGGAAACCATTAAAGCGGAGCTCTAAAGGGGGCAGTATGCAGCCTATTGAACGGCTTTTCCATGAACACATCGGCCTGGCCTATGACAAGCAGGTCTATCTGGCTGACTCGATCGGCAGCCAGCACCGCTGGCAGTTCGACCTGGTGCCCGGCACGGTGACCTTCAACGGGCAGCTGACTTTTGCAGTGCAGCTCCTCGGCACACAGTCCGACGAGCACAATACCTGGCTGTGGGCGTGGGCCAACGACGCCAGCGGCCTGCCGGACCGGCTCTTACGGGCCGCGCGTGACCTGAAGGCATACGGCGAGCAGCACGACATCGCTGAGCTGACTACCGCTGAGCTGCCGATCTCCGAGATGATCAACGGCCTGCGGTTGGCGGCGGTCGCCAGCGGGCTGTGCGCGGCGAAGTGCTTCTATCGCGGCGAGTACGATGGTGGGGCGCTGTTCCTGCTGGTTACCGATGAGTCGTTTGTGCGGCGCGTTTCCGACCCGGTGCTGCGCATTGAACGGATCTTCCCGGAGATGCTCCAGCAGTTCAGCGTGGCCGATCAGAAGCTGGCCTTTGCGCACTATCTGCGTGCTTACGACCTGACCGTGACACACACGGGGAACACCGTGCGCGGTGAGAACACGTCTGGTGGGGCGATCAGTGGTACCTTTGAGCCTGAATTGACCCGACTGGAACGGGAAGGACCCTCTGCATGACCCGTCTGATCATTCTGCTGCGCACACGGGAAGCCCCCTACGGCGAGCAGTACAACAAGTTCCTAATGTTGGTGGAAGACCTGCCCGGTCTGCGGCGTAAAGCCGTCAGCCAGGTATACGCTGGCCCGGGCGGACCGGCTCCGTTTGAGGCAGTGATCGAACTCACCTTCGACGATCGGGAGGCGCTGCGAGAGGCGCTCTCCTCCGAGGTGGGTGTGGAGGCGGGCAATCTGCTGCTGCGCTTCGGCGGGCCGGATTCGGTGACGCTGTTTGCCGACACCGCCGAGGAAGATTTTTCTGGTATGATTGACTAAATACAGCCTACGACAGGAGAAACAGGCACATGGTTGATATTGGCCTTGCTGGATGGGGCACCGCTCTACCCAAACGGGTGCGCACCTATGAGGAGATCGCGGCCCTCTCTGACATTCCCGCGGATGTGATCCGCAACAAATTCGGGCTGAACCAGGTCTATGTGGCCGGGCCGGATGAACAGCCCTCCGAGCTTTCGGCGGAAGCAGCACGCAGCGCGCTGGCGGTTGCGCGCATGGATGCCGCCGACCTCGACCTGATCATCTACCATGGCAGCGAATACAAGGACTTCATCGTGTGGTCGATTGCCACCAAGATCCAGGGGCTGCTGGGTGCGGACAATGCTTATGCCTTCGAGATCTACTCGCTGTGTGCGGGGGCGGGCGTGGCGATCAATGCGGCGCGGGGCATGATGCAGGCCGACCCCAACCTGCGCAATGTGCTGCTGGTGGCGGCCAGCCGCGAACTCGACCTGGTGGATTACAACAACCAGCGCGGCCGGTTTATGTTCAACTTTGGGTCCGGGGCGGGGGCGCTGCTGCTGCGCCGAGATTTCCCTACCAACCGCATCGTCGGCACGGCGGTGATCACGGATCCATCACTTTCGGAGACGGTCGTTGTGCCCGCTGGGGGGACGCGCCAGCCGGTCTCCGCGCAGACGGTCGAAACGGGGCAGCACACGCTGGATGTCACCGATCTGGAGTTTATGCGCGAGCGGCTGGGTGCCGTCTCCATGCCGAACTTCATTGAGGTGATCAAGCGGGCGGTGGAGCAGGGCGGCCATACCGTTGACGAAATCGACTACCTGGGCATCACGCATATGAAGGCCAGCTTCCACCGGGCAATACTCAACGAACTGGGTTTGGAACCACGGCAGTCAGTCTATCTGAAGGACTACGGCCACGTGCAGTCGGCGGACCAGGCCATCGCTATTGATGAAGGCGTGCGCCAAAAACGGATCGCGCCCGGCGATCTGGTGGTGCTGGCGGGCGCCGGAACGGGCTATACCTGGAGCGCCGCGGCTATCGAGTGGGGACCGCGATCTTAACCCGCCGGCACGTCCTGCGGGGCGCGGAGAGTGTGCTTACACTGTCTCTTATACACATCT
>JAADYX010000156.1 GCA_010092885.1 Chloroflexota bacterium
AGATGTGTATAAGAGACAGGGGGCTTGGCTGCGGCGTGGGTGAGAGTTCAATTGTGGCCAACGCCTTGCCCGGCGTCGCAAACAGATCGGCCACGGTGAAACCACCCGGCGCTGCCTCCTGCTGGCAGCTCACCGATGCGAGCAGTATGAGTGCTACGATGACAATGGGGATCGGTTTTTTCACGCTGGGAGTGTACTTTAGCTCCTGGATTAGTTCCAATTTCACGGTGGTCTTGGTATAGTCTTTAGGCGCATCCTCCGGATCGCAGCGGATTGCATAAGAAACTACTAGAGGACCTCACTGGATGGCTATTTTCTACGCACTGCATGTCCTGAGTGTGATTGGTTTGATTGTACTCGGCGCGAACACCTTTCTTGTTGCCCTGGTTTACCTGAAACATCGCCATGACAATGCCCTGGATCCGCCGCAGGTCACCGATTGGCCGGCTGTGCTGGTTCAACTCCCGATCTACAACGAACAACATGTGGTTGAACGGCTGATCGATGCGGTCGCTGCGCTTGACTATCCGCGTGACCGGCTGACCGTGCAGCTGTTGGACGACTCCACAGATGGCACGGTGACAATCGCGGCGGCGGCTGTGGACCGGGCGCGGCAGCGCGGGCTGAACATCAAGCATGTGCGACGGCCCAAGCGGACAGGCTACAAGGCCGGTGCCCTGCAGCACGGGCTCGAGCTGAACACGGCGCCCTTTGTCGCCATCTTTGACGCGGATTTCATCCCAGAGCCGGATTTTCTCAAGCGCACCATTCCGGCGTTTCTGGCCGACGACCGGCTGGGCATCGTGCAGGCGCGTTGGACGCACCTGAACGAGGAAGAGAATCTGCTGACACGCAGCCTCAGCCTGGCGTTTAACCAGCATTATCTGATCGAGCAGACGGCACAGCACCGCGGCGGCATGATCTCCAATTTCACCGGGTCGGCGGGGGTGATGCGGCGGGCGGCCATCGACGACAGCGGCGGGTGGAGTGCGCGTACGCTGTCCGAGGATCTGGATCTGAGCTACCGGATGCACCTGCGCGGTTGGGGCTTCCTGTATCTGCCGGACGTGACTGTGCCCGCTGAGTTCCCCGAACTGATGATGAGCCTGAAGCGCCAACAGGAGCGGTGGGCCATCGGCACCACGCAGTGCCTGCTGCGCCTCGGGCCGGAGATGGTCAGCGCGCCCCAAGTGACGTTCGCGCAGAAGCTGCTGGCGCTGCTGCGTATGGGGGTCTATTTTGTGCATCCGCTGTTGGCTGTGTACGCGCTGACGGCCCTGCCGCTGGTCTGGAGCGGGGAACTGGGATCCACGATCTGGCCGATCCTCTTCGGTGCGGCGACGTTGGGGCTGCCGTTCCAGATCGTCATGGCGGAACTGCAACTTGGGCGGTCGCGCTGGAAGCGGCTCACGCTGCTGGTGCCCTATGTACTGATGGGCTTCGGCCTGCTGGTGAACAACTGCCTGGCGGTTGCGCAGGCGTTTTCCAAGCGGGAGCAGGAGTTCAAGCGGACGCCGAAATTCAGTGCGGGGCGCGGCTGGGTGGCCAGCAGCTACGTGCTCACCATGGATATCACCACGCTGCTCGAGCTGGTGCTCGGCGTAATTCTGGTGCTCACAGGGGTGGTGGCCATCACCCGTGCCCCGACCACGGCACCCTCACTGCTGGTGATGGGGGCGGGGCTGCTATATGTGGCCGGGTACAGCATCGTGCAGACGTTGGCGGCGGCCAAGATGGACTCCGAGGGGCAGACGCTGCTCGGCCTGGCCGACTAGGATGGGGCATGAGCCGGATCGTCGTCAAGCTGGGCACCAGCGTGCTCACGGCGGGCACACCGCACCTGAACCAGCGTCGTATGCTCGACCTGGTGGGGCAGGTGGCGGGCCTGTGTGAAAGCGGTCATGGGGTTGTCCTGGTGTCTTCCGGAGCGGTTGCGGCTGGCCGGGCCCTGCTTGACGATCCGCACCTGAACCGCAGCGTTCCGGCCCGGCAGATGCTCTCCGCGATTGGGCAGCCGCGCCTGATGCACATCTACGCGGATCTGTTTGCAATCTTTGAGGTGCACGTGGCGCAGGTGCTGCTCACACGCGGGGATGTCACCCATCGTGAGCGCTACCTGAATGCCCGTGACACGCTGATGAGCCTGCTGGCACGCGCGGTGGTCCCCATCATCAATGAGAACGACACTGTCTCTACGGCTGAGATCCGCGTGGGGGACAACGACAATCTCTCGGCGTACGTGGCCAATCTGATCGACGCGGACTTGCTAGTGCTGCTGACCGATCAGCCGGGCCTGTTCACGACCGACCCGCGCACCGACCCCAACGCGCAACTCATCCCTGTGGTAGACCGCATTGATGAGGCGCTGTTCGCGGCGGCAGGGGGCAGCGGATCGCCGTTGGGCACGGGCGGCATGCGCACCAAGCTGGAAGCCGCGCAGTTTGCCACGCGCAGCGGGACCACCGTGGTGATCGCGCAGGGGGCGCGCCCGGATGTGCTGCTCGACCTGATGGGGCCGGACTGCCGCTCGATCGGCACGTGGTTCGAGCCGACAAGCACCCACATGGAAAGCCGCAAACGGTGGCTGCTGAGTGAATCGCCGCACGGGAGCCTCCATGTGGATGCGGGGGCGGTACGGGCGTTGCGCGAGCACAAGGTGAGCCTGCTGCCGGTGGGCATCACTGCGGTGCACGGTGCATTTGATCGCGGGGTAGTGGTTGGCATCCTGGGGCCTGATGGCGCGGCAGTCGCGCGGGGGTTGGCGACCTACAGCTCGGCGGAGCTTGACCGGATCCGCGGGGTGCAGTCGGAGCGCATCGTTGACCGGCTGGGATATACGCTCGGCAATGAGGCCGTGCATCGCGACTACTTGGTGGTGATGGTGTGAGTTACACACGGGCCTACCAGCGCATCGAGCTGATTACCGGCATTCCGCGCTTTCTGACCAGCCTGGCCGTTGTGGGGGGTGCCATCTACCTGCTCATGCTGCCGGCGGTGCGCCAATCGCCCGAGCCGGTTCCGCTCGGGTACTGGGTGCTGGCCGTTGGTTTCGCCGGGTTTGCGGTGTTCCATACCCTTGGGTCGGCGCTGATTGTGGTACGATTGTGGTGCAACCGGCTGCATATGGATACGGATGGCATCACTTTTGTCTCCTGGTTAAACTTCACCCTCCGGGCGAGGTGGGATCAGGTTGAACGGGTCGAGCGGCGCGAGTCGGGGGCGGTTGTGCTCCTGCTGCGTGACGCCGGCATTGACCGGCGCATGCCGTTCGCGTTCAGGCAGCGGCTGGAACCACCCTATCCGATCGTGCTCAACCGGTTCGACGGCTGGGAGGCGGCACTTCAACAGCATTACGACAAGGACTTTTGACCATGACAGCCATGATCAATCTCGGGAGGCGGGCCAAAGCCGCCGCGCAAACCCTCGCAGTCACACCCACACAGGACAAGAATCGCGCGCTGGAAGCCATCACGGCGGCACTGGCGACCCATCAGGCGTCGATACTGGCGGCCAACGCGGATGATATCGCGGAGGCGGAAGCCGGCGGCCTGACTGACGCACTGATCGACAGGCTGCGGCTGACACCGGACCGTCTGCAGGCCATTGCTGCGGGCGTGCAGCAGGTGGCCGGATTGCCTGATCCGGTGGGTGAGGAGTTCGACGTGCGGACACTGCCCAACGGGCTGCGGGTCCGCCGACGCCGCACACCGTTGGGTGTGCTTGGCGTCATCTATGAGGCGCGCCCCAACGTGACGGTTGACAGCGCGGCGCTGGCGCTCAAGAGCGGCAACGCGACGATCATGCGTGGGGGCTCCGAGACGCTGCGATCCAACCTGGCGCTGATCGCAGCGATCTGTGATGGGCTGGCAGCGGCGGGCCTGCCCACGGACTCGGTGAGCTATGTGGACAAGACCGACCGGTCGCTCGTGCTGGATATGCTCCGGCTGCACACGCATATCGATATGATCATTCCGCGGGGCGGGGCGGGCCTGCATACATTCTGCCGGGAGAACGCGACCGTCCCGGTGATCACTGGTGGGATCGGAGTGTGCCATCTGTACGTGGATGCGTCAGCCGATCTGGATGCCGCGGTGGGGGTGATCCACAATGCGAAGGTGCAGCGGCCGAGCGTATGCAACGCGCTCGATACCCTGCTGGTCCATCCTGATGTGGCTGGAACCCTCATCCCGCGGGTGGTAGAGCGCCTCGGTGCGGATGGGGTCACTTTCCGCGGCGACGCGCGCAGCACGGCCCTCGCGGATGGGATCGAGCCTGCCGGGCCGGAGGATTGGGACCGCGAGTGGCTGTCACTGGTGTTGGGCATCCGGGTTGTGGATGGGCTGGAGGAGGCTGTCGGGCATATCCGGGAACACAGCACGGGGCACTCGGATGGCATCCTGACTACGGACGCACAGCATGCGGAGCACTTCATCAATGTGGTTGACTCGGCAGCGGTGTATGTGAACGCCTCCACGCGCTTTACGGATGGCGGCGAGCTTGGGCTCGGTGCGGAAGTGGCTGTCAGTACGCAGAAGCTGCATGCGCGCGGCCCGATGGGACTGACCGAGCTGACCACCTACAAGTGGATTGTTGAGGGGGATAACCATATTCGCTCTTAGGTGGGTTACGCGCGCCATGGTATCATCACACCGCATAAGGTTGCGCATCAACGAAGGGTAAGAGACAGAGACATGGGCAGTGAGCATATCCCCGAATTAGGGACTGTGGTGGTTCGCCACCGCCTGCTTCATCTTCTTGAAGAGAACCGCAGCAAACGGATTTCAATCGTGACCGGGCCGCCTGGCTACGGCAAGAGCACGCTGGTTGCGCAGTTTGCTCATGAGCTGGAGACCCCGGTGTTTTGGTTCCGGCTGGACAACCGTGACCGGGACATGAGCTGGCTGCGGCAGCGCCTAACGCAGCAGCTGCCCGATCTGCGGTCGACGGAGAGCAGCAGTGCAGCTGAACTGGCAACCGATCTGGCCGATGTGCTGCTGAAGGAGGCAGCGCCGCGGCTGGTCTGCGTTTTTGACGATGTGCAGGCGGTCATGGCCCCCGGCCCGGCCGGGGATTGGCTGCGCAAACTGGTCGACCTGCTGCCACAGAATGTGCACCTGATATTGATCTCCCGGGCCATGCCCGAACTGCCCTATGCCAGCCTGCTGGCCAAAGATGACCTTGCCGTGCTGGGCATTGATGAGCTGCGCCTGACCCCCGAAGAAGCGCACGATCTGGCGCGTGAGGTGGGTGAAGACCTCTCACTCAGTGACATCCGGCAGATTGTGCAGCGGCTGGAAGGGTGGCCCGCCGGGGTCGCTATTGCGCTGCGCCAACGGCTGAACTCCGGCCTGTTGGGCGGTCTGGCAAGCCCGGAGGGGACATTTGACTA
>JAADYX010000157.1 GCA_010092885.1 Chloroflexota bacterium
CAGATAGGTGGCGTACGGCGGAACCGTGACAATCGCGTTCATGTCAGGTTCAGCGTCGTGCCGCAGAAGCTGCATTTGAACATGCCAGCGGCATCCACCGGGATGGGCGCGCCGCAGGTCGGGCATTTCATCTCGATCAGCTGGCTGACCTGCTCGACTTTGTCCTCATCCTGCCGGGCGCGCATATTCTGCTGGAAGTTGTCAAAGTAACCCCACCGCCGGGCGATCAGCCCCATCGTGTAGTCGACGGCGCGCTGCTCGTCCTGAATGTGGAAGATCTTCTGCTCACCAATGGCCTCGCCCCACTGCTTGTCCACGATGTCTCCTGGTCTGCCGGTGGGGCGGCGCATAAACCAGGTATTCCAGTTCTCGGTGACCTGCTGCCACGCGGCGTATGTATCCACATCGTGCCCGCCGTCATCGCCGAGGTAGCGCGCGATCTGGTCGGCTGGCACGGTCGGGTGCATGGGCGCATCGCCAAATACGATCAGGAAGGGCTTGTCCCCCGCGTTGGGGACCTCGACATGGGTGTTGACCCAATGCGCGAACAGACCATAGCTTTCCGGGGCATCGCCGCCGCCGCCCTCGCCGTACAGGGCCTCAAGCAGCTGTTCGAGGTCAAAGCCGCTGGCGAAGGTCGTCACCTGCAGCGGCCACCGGCTGACGACCGCATCACCGATGGCAGCAAAGCAGATCTCCAGGTCCTCACGGTATTGGACCAGCGTGTTGAACAACAGCGGCAGCCGGTCGAAGATCTCAAAGGGCCAGTTGGCCATCGATCCGGTCACATCAATCGCGATGATCAATGGGTTCGTCGACTCACTGCGGATCCGCTTCTTCGGGTCAACGACCTTTTCCTCCGGCCCGGCTTTTCTGTCATAGGTGCGCGGCCCGTGGGCGGCAGCCCGTTTAGCTGCACGGCTGCGCGCCGCCTCGCCGCCGCTGTAGGCGTAACCCGGTCTGCCGTACCAGTCGCTGGTATCACCATCCCACGAATACATCAGTCCTCCTCTATGGCGGCCTCAAGGGCCAGGGTTTGCAGCCCGAACTCCCGCCGGAAGCGCTCGTCCAGGCCGTTGGATATCAGATAGTCGGCCACCACAGCAGGGACCATATGCTGCCAGTTTTCGCCGCGCGCCATTGCCCGGCGGACCATGGTGCCGTTCAGCGGGATGCGGTCCGCCTCGGCGACGAGTTCCACCGGGCGGATCACCGGATAGTCGTCCGCCATCAGACCGGCGACGTACGGGTTGTCCGTCACAAACAAGTCCAGCGGCCCGAACAACTCCCGCACCATGGCCCGCCAGCGCGGCCCATCATCCAGATCGGGGACGGGGTGCAGCGTGTAATTGTCCCGGCCGGCCAACACCAGCCGGAGCATGGCGGTGGTCTCTTCCAGCGTAAAGGGATTGCGCACATTGTAACGGTTGGCACTCCCGATGCCGATCAGGGCATGGGCGGCGCGCTCACACAGGGCGTGCAGCACGGGCGCATGCCCCAGATGCACCGGCTTCCAGCGCGCCACCATACCGATGCGGTCAATCCCAGAGGTCAAGGTCGATCCCCTGTTTGGCGGCGCGGGCCTTCTTGCGCTGGATGGTCTCGGTGCGCTTGTCGGGGCGTTCTTCACGCGGGGTGGCCTCGACTTCCTCCACAGCGGCCACAACCGCTTCCGGCACGCCCGCCTCGGCGACCTGCTGCGCGGCAGCGGCCTCACGGGCGGCGCGTGCCTTCTCTTCCTGCTCGCGCTTTTCCTCGACCGCCAGCGTGATGATATCCAGCGCCGTTTGCGCCACATCCGCCACCGTGAGCTGGCGCTCTCTGTAGTGGATCTCGTCGTCGGTCAGCTCTTGCAGCAGCGGCATGGCTTCTTCGGCGGCGGCACCCAGCTTGCTCAGTGACCAGAGCGCGTTTTGGCGCACCATGTAGTAGGGGTCGTTCAGCGCATCGATCAAAACACCCGTGGTCTTCGGGTCGGCGAAGGTGCCCAGCGCGCGCGCAGCGGCCATGCGCACATAATGGCTTGGGTCGGTGGTCAGCAGATCAGCGATGGGCCCCGCATGGTTCTTGTCACCATGCTGCTCCAGCTCCCAGATCGCCATACGCCGCACATTGTAATCTTTGGATTCAAGCTGTGCTACCAGCTCCGTGGTTGACGCCATTGAACCTTTCTCCTCTGATACGTCACTCAATGCGACTACTATACTACAAGCCTTCACGAATCGCCTAAGCGATTCCGGTCAGGTGCGAACAGGGCGGCGAGTGACTACAATCACAGCATGACCGACGAACGTGCCCCACAGATAGGCGGCCCCGACCCGGATGACAACGCCCCCGCACTCGGTGGGGCAGCGGCAGTTGCCCATATCGCCCTGACAATGAATGGTGCCGACGAACTGGTGCGCAAGACCGCCGTGCAGCGCCTTGAGGCCATCGGGGGCGAGCAGGCCGTTGATGTGTTGATCGAGGCGCTGGCCGACGAAAGCGAACTGGTCGTGATGCACACCATCATCGCGTTGGGCATGCTCGGCAGTGAGCGCGCCACGCCCGCACTGGCCGCGAAATGGGAGTCGCTGACGCTGCTCAACTACCGGATGGCCGTCGCCTTTGACCGCATCGGCGATCCACGTGCGATCGATGTGCTCGCCGAACCGCTCAAACCGCAGCCGGGCGAATCCTATACGGCGGCGCTGTGCATCGCCGTCCTGCTAAAGCTCGCCCGCACCGCCCCCGCTGCTCTGCGCGAACGGGCCCTCACCGGTCTGGTGCGACATACCGCCCGCTACGCCCACACACAGCTGCTGCTGCTGTGGCCGGGCCGTGAAGCCGCCATCGCGCATGCCGCCGGTCTGCTGGCAGCGGGCCATCCCCGGAGCTAGGCGGCGTTGGAGCTGGCCTGGCTGGGCCACCGGCGCGGGCTGCCGCTGCTGCTGGCCACCCTGCGATTGGAACTCGGCGCGAGGCAGACCAACGAGCCGCGAGCCCAACGGCTGGTTGATGCCCTGGCCGCCGCCGGGGAAGTGGTCGTGCTCGACCCGATCTGCGAGACATTGATGCGCTACGGGCA
>JAADYX010000158.1 GCA_010092885.1 Chloroflexota bacterium
ATCCACCACGTACACGGCGAGTACGATCAGGCTGAGGAAACCGCGCAGCAGGCACTTGCCCTCGCTGAGAAGTCCGGGGCAAAGGCACAGCAGGCCTTTGCCTACCGCCGCCTTTCTGAGGTGGAACGCGCATACTCGCAGTATGAACAGGCCGCGCAGACCCTCAAGCGCAGCATCGCGCTGTATGAGGCCATTGACGACAGCAGCGGTCTGGCTGACAGCCTGGTCAACCTGGCCGTCGTCACCGATTTTCTCGACGAGTCCGAGCAGGCGGAAGCCTATCTCAAGCAGGCGCTGGCCGTCTACCGTGAGACGGGCAACCGGCGCGGTGTGGCCATGGTGCTGGTCAACCTGGGGATTGTGCTGCTGCACCGCGGCAATCCGGATGAAGCCGAAGCCCGCTATGAGGAAAGCCTTGCCATCTACCGGACCATCGGCAGTCAGGTGGCCATTGCCGCCTGCCTGGGCAACCTCGGCGTGATCGCGATGCGCGCCGGCCGCCTGGAAGATGCCGAAGCCCGCTTCACCGAAAGCCGGGCCATCTTCGAGTCCGTCGAGCAGCCGTGGGGCGTCATGACGGTAGACCTCAATTTAGGGCATGTATACCGGCAGCGCGGCGAACGCGCCCGCGCCAAACGAGCGTATCACACCGCATTGGCGCAGTCGCTTGATCTGGGTGTGGAAGGCCCCACCCTCAACGCGCTCATCGGCACGGCAGGCCTGTTGACCACAGTTGGCAAAACCGAGCGGGCGGCCAGTATGCTCGGTATGGTCATGGACCACCCCGCGTATGATATGGATCATCGCGAGCTGGCCGCTCCGCTTGTCGAGCAGCTAAAAACCCTGATGGGCGAATCGTTCGCCAAAACGTTTGCGGCGGGCAAAGCGCGCGAACTGGAAGCGGTTGCCGGTGAAGCGCTGGCGTATCTGAAGGGTTGATCGGAACAAACACCACGCTAACAGCGTTCACTACACTGAACACACAACACTGGGAGAATCATTATGATCAAGCGGCTTGTTTTTCTGCTGGCCGGTATGCTGCTGCTTGCGGCATGCGGCAGCCCGGTCGAACCGGTCGAGACGCTGGCGGCGCCAACCGCCATTGTGGAGACAGCAGTGCCGACCGCAGCCCCAACGGACACCCCCATAGAAAGCCCCTGGCTGATCACCATCGACTCACCCGAGGAGGGTGCGCAGGTCCCCGCCGGGCAGCCGGTCCAGATCGAAGGGTGGGGGGCGGCCCTGTTCGAGGGCACGGTCAGCATTGAGGTACTGGCTGAAGACGGTTCGGTGATCACGCAGACCTTCGCGCTCGTTGACTCGCCGGAAGCGGGCACCGGTGGCGAAGGCCCCTGGACGGTCAGTATTGATGTGCCCGACCAGCCGGGCAGCACGATCACCGTGCGTGCTTATGCCACCAGCCCGCGTGATGGCAGCGTCGTCACTGAGGATACGGTCACCCTTACCGTGACCGAGTAGCCCTCAAGGCCCATCCTGAAAGCCGCCGTCTGTGCCGCCGGTCAGGCGCAGCATGACGGCATCCATCCTACTTTGCCAGGCCGCTTCCACCGCCGTGTGATCGACGTTGAGGGCGGCCTGCAGCCAGTCATCCATCGATTCAGCCTCGCCCAGAGCATCCACCAACGGCGGAACGGCGGCCTCGCCGTACTGGTCGGCGATCACATCAAACAGCACTTTGCTGCCGATCACCTGCATGCCGAAGTCCTCGATATCGCGGGTGTTGGGCTGCCACAGGTCGACCAGCTGGGGCACAGCCGGCTGTTCGTCAGCGACGTAGCGCTCGTAGAGCGGGTTCAGACCGGCGAACCCGTAGCGCTGCGCGGTCCGCGTGGCGAGTGCGGTCACGAGGGCGCTCAGGCTTTCCCGCGTTTCCAGATCGGCCTCGGCTGCGATACAGGCGTGAATGATGCGGGTCACGGTGTAGTTGAGGTGGGCTTCCTGCGTGGTGCCCCCGAGATCACCAGGCACCGCTTCCGTGGTGTGCGGCGAGTCGATGCGGGCGGTGCAGTCAGCGGGTAGGGCGGGCAGGTCCGGTGTGCCCACTACCACGGAAAAGGTCGGGGTGCCCGTCAGCCCGAGATCCCGGACGAGGAAGGGGCGCAGTTCGAGCAGGACGTTGGCCACATCGCCCGCGAAGGCTTCGTCCAGATCGGCGTGCAGCACGCTGACCCCGTCGCGCTCAAGCGTGGCATAGAACACCGGGTCAGTGGGTGGGCCGGAGGTCCGGTACCAGCGGCCCTCTGTGTACACAAACGGGATCGTCATGACGGCCTGTTGGCCCAGATAGTGGCCGTCGTAGCCTTCAGCCAGCCGCAGCCGGACATCCGCCCAGACGACATCGCCGGTCTGGTGGCTGCCGGTCACGGTGAACAGATCGGCAGCGCCGCGCTGTGTGAAGAAGAGAAACGCCCCCTCCTGCTCCGGGTCAAAGAAGAGTTCGCTGGCGTGCAATATATAGCCCGTTTCGCGCAGAGCCTGCTCAGCGCGCAGCATGGCATCCAGAGTGGCGGCATCCGGCGGTTGGTCCCTGCTGCCCAAGGCCTCGCTCAGCAGGGCCTGCACGGCGGCCTGCGCCTCTTCACCCTGATGGAGCCGTTCGAACAGATCGGGCACAAAGGAGTCGCCGTAGATCGCCTCGAAGTACTCAAGGAAGGAGTAAGAGGTTGTGCCATCCAACCAGCCGGCCAGGCTCGCCTCCAGCCAGGCCATCTCCCCGAATTCGTAGGCATCGCCGAGCAGCAGGCGGGCCCATTGATCATGCAGGTCACCCACCGGATTCTGACGGGTGGGCGGCACCACCAGCGCATTGTCCACCACCTCGCCCGCCGGATCGCTCTGGCTGTCGGTGGCGAGCACGACCTCAAGGGGTGGCATGGTCTCAGCGCATACGCCGCGCTCGCATAAGGTGGTGACCATGCGATCCAGATCGGCCAACAGCTCAGCCGGATCGCCGGTGAAGGTCTCATCGTAGCGCAGGATAACGCGCTCGCCTTCCAGCGTATCGAGCGTGCGCCAGCGCTCAGGTGTCAAGGGGGCATGCAGCCAGGTGTCGTCCTGGTAGGTATAGAACCACGTCACGGGCACCGGGCCGTCACCGGTCTCCACAATGTGCGTCACCCGCGCCGCATCGCCAGCGATGTTCAGGCTGCTGATCTCGCCAGTGTAGGTGTTGGGGCTTTCCCGCACGGTGTGGAACAAGAACTCCTGACTGTCGCGCCAGTTGCCCGATTCAGGTGACTGCGCTTGCATAAAGGCCGCCTCATCCCCGATGCGCAGGGCGAGGGTTTCAGCATATACCGCGGCCTCCAGCGCTTCGCGCAGCTGCGAGTCAACCTGCTGCTGCTGTTGGCGCAGGGTCGCCCAGCCCACCGCCACCGCCGCGACCACACCCACAACCAGCCCGGCGGCCCACAGCGGGATCCGCCGCGCGGATGTGGCCTTGGCCGTAGGGCGTTCCTCAGGTAGTGTGTAGTCTTCTTCAAACTCCCAGTCAAAGTCAATCGCCATGACACGCCCCTTGTCTCATTCGCTTCAGCCCGATCCTATCATAGGACCGGATCACCTTTCGAGGAGTGTAGGCGGATCGTCGGTTCAGGGTAGGAGGCGCGGCGGATAGTCCGTCACGCGGCGGATCGACTCGTAGAGTGGGCGCAGGCTGTCATACATTTTGCGGTAGACGCCGTGGTACAAGCCCTCGTAGAGCGCATGGTTCTCCGGCACCGGCTCGAACGTCCGGCCTGTGCGCGTCATAGCGGCGACGGCCGTCGGGAAGTCGGTGTGCAGCCCCAACCCGACCGCGGCATCGATGGCGGCGCCCAATCCGCTGGCCTCATACGTGTGCGGGCGTGAAGCCGGCATGCCGAACACATCCGCAGCGATCTGCATGGCGGCATCGGACTGCGAGCCGCCGCCCGCGATGCGCAGTTCCCGCATGCGGACCTTGCCGCGCTTCTCGATGCGCTCCTTGCCCTCCCGCAGGGCGTAGGCCAGCCCCTCGATGATGGCCCGGTACAGATGGGCGCGCGTGTGCACATCGCCCCACCCGATGATCGCGCCTTTGGCTTCCGGCCCCGGGTAGCGGATCCCCGGTGACCAGAACGGCTGCAAGACAAGCCCCATCGACCCGGGGGCGACGCTGTGCACCATCTCGTCGAACAAGGCTTCGACCTCTACGCCGTGCTCCTCAGCCATGATGCGCTCCATCAGGCCGAACTCCTGCTTGAACCAGCGCACCATCCAGAAGCCGCGGTAGACCGTGATCTCCGGGCTGTAGGCACCCGGCACTGCCGCCGGGAAGGGCGGGATCAGCGGGATGACCTCCATGTAGTTGTCAAACGTGGTGCTGACCGAGGCGGTCGTTCCGTAGCTCAGGCAGGCGATCTCCGGGGTCAGCGCGCCGGACCCGATGATCTCACAGGCCTTGTCCCCGGCTGCCGCGATCAGGGGCAGCCCGGCGGGGATGCCGGTCGCCTCGCTGGCCTGCGGCGTGATCGTGCCGAGGGTTTCGGTGGGCGGCACCAAGTCGGGCAGCATCTCCCGTTGCAGACTGTGCACCGCCTGCCACTTCCAATCGTTGGGCTTGGACCACTCCTGGGCCTTGTAGTCAAAGGGCACATACCCCGCCTGGCAGCCTATCGAGTCCGCGATGCGCCCGGTCAGCTTCATGGTCAGCCAGCCGGAAAGGAACACATACTTGTCCGTGCGCCCCCAAATATCCGGTTCGTTCTGCGCGATCCAGTTCGCCTCGGCCTCCGCCTGTACGTAGGCGGCAGTTTCCTGCAGGCCCAGCAGCGAGAACAGCAGCCCCCACGGCCCTTTGATCCGCCCCCGGACCTGAGCGCGGCGCTGGTCCAGCCAGATAATGGCCGGGCGCAGCACCTTGCCCGCCGCATCGATATTGACAACCGTGCCGCGCATGGTCGTCAGGGCAACCCCGGCCAGGGCATCACGGGGAATGTCCGTCTGCGCCCAGAGTTTCTGGCAGGCCTGGCACAGGGCTTCCCAGTAGACCTCGGTGTCCTGTTCCGCCCAGCCGGGGTTGGGCGAGACGTATGGCTCCACATGGACCTGAACCCGGTCGAGCAGGGTGCCCTGTGGGTCAAACAGCAGGGCCCGCACCGACTGAGTGCCGTTATCAATGGCCAGGATGATGTCTCGTGACATGGTCGCCGCCTTTAAGGAATGGGTTTAGCAAGATAAGTCTAGAATCTATTGCATGGGACAATAGCAGGCTGCTATGCTCTCTACACAGCAGACAGTCAGCCATCTGCTATGATACGCTTCCATTGACGTTCATCAAAATCTGTACGGAGAGACCACCATCTATGAGGGAACAGGCGCAGCACATCCAGACGAACGCCGCGCACCAGCGAACCATTCGCAGCATTATTTCCAATCTCAGCAGCCCTGATCCCCTTTCACGTCGACAGGCAATTGACCGGCTCCAGTCCATCGGGGGCAGTTGTGTGTCCTCCCTGATCGTTGTGCTGCACACACGCCGCCCGGCAGTTCGCGAGGCCGCAGCCTGGGCCCTGGGTGAGATCGCCGATCCGCGCGCGGTCCCGGCCCTGCTGGCCGCGCTGGCCACTGAACGCGACCTCGCCGTGCGCGACTCGATTGCCTGGGCACTTGAACTCATCGGCGACGAAAGCGCGGTCCCGGCCCTGTTGGACGCCCTCAACGGTTGTACGAACCACACCAATGCCGACACCTTCGCCGAGGCACTGGGCGCGTTCCCCGGACCGGTGTGCATCACCGGCCTGGTGAGCGCCTTACAAAGCCCGTGCGGCGACGTGCGGCAGGCGGCAGCCTGGGGCCTGGCCAAGCATCTGCTGAACGGCTGCACCGATGCACGCATTGTGCCCACACTGACCGGCCTGCTGAGCGATGATAACGCAAAAGTCCGCTGGGTGGCCGCGCGCGCCCTGCATGACTTCAGCAAGGAGCATGCCGACGCATTACACGCCAGCATTGACCAGCTGGCAGCCGCCGCCTACGATGCCACCGAATCACCGTGGGGCGACCCGCATTCAGTGAGTGCGCTGGCCGTGGCCGCGCTGGAGCGAATCGGCACGCCGCGAGCGCGTGCCATCGTACGGACGTGGCACCAGCGCCAGCAGCGCAGCAGCGCACAGTAGCCCGTTGGGTGCTGGGCACCCTGCTGGGCTGGCTGGTCGGCCCGATGCTGGGCGGCTCCGCCCTGATCGCGGTGACTGCCGTGCGCAGCACCTTCCTGCTTGTTCTCAATCCGGATAATACCCTTGTCACCCTGCTGAACCCGCCCCTCGTGCTGATCTGGGTGTGGTTCACGGCGCTGGGTGCCATTGTCGCGCTGTGCCAGCTGATCGTCAGCGGGCTGCGCATGGCGCGCGTCCCGGCGGAGCCGTACATCGCGGTGTCTGCTATTGGCCTGGGCACTTCCGCGGTGGTGGCCAGCGTGGTCACCGGCCTGCTTATACGGATCCTGCCCGCACCGCTGCTGTTCGGCGGCACGTTCGGCGGTGCGGTGGGGCTCAGCTACCTGACCGCCCTGCGCAGCCGGGTCCCCGGCATCGCCCCGATGGCAGCGTGGGCCGGCTGCGGCTGGGCGGCAGCGGGCATGATCGGGTTGGCGGCCCTCATCGATACGCCTACCCCCGCCGCCGGGCTGGCCGCCTGGTTCGCCGCCGGGCTGGCCAACGGCCTGCTGACCAGCGTGATCGCTGTCGGGCGGCCGCCGTCCGTGCTATAGTTGTGTTCAGGTCAATATGTCACAATGCGAGGAGCAGTCCCCATGAATCCCCTTTTGCGCATTCGGGAGCGCATCGGTGCGGTGATCGGTACCTCGATATTCAGCCTGCTGTGCGGCATCACAGGTGTGGTGCTGGTCGTCTTTGTGGCGGCAGGGCAGTCACGGCAGGCCCGCCAGATCGAAACGGCCCCCGTCCTGGATGCCTCCAGCTTTGCGGCCCTGGCCCCAGGTGACTTTGCCGTGGTCTCCGGCACCCTGACCGACAACACGCCGGTCACGGGTGAGTTTGTTGCGTTCGAGACGCAGCGCTGGGACGTGACCTACGACAGCGAAGACGACGAGTACGACGGCGACTGGCAGACGGTCAACGAGCAGTGGCCCGCTCTGATCATCGCTGTGGACGGCGGCACGGTGCGTACGGTGACCGCCACCTCGGTGAATTTCGATGGGTCGCCCCGCGAGGTCCGCGACGAGTCGACAACCGGGCGCATGGTCGATGGGGTGCGCGAGGACACGGTGCGCACCATCGGCTTCTACAACGGCGATCTGATCACCGTGACCGGCGATGTGGCCTCCACCGGGGACCTCATCCCGGATAGGGTCTTCGCCGGGGACCGCGTGCAGCTGGTGGACGACATCCGGCAGGGGGCGCGGGTGGCCCGCGGGATCGGCATCGCGCTGCTCATCGGTGCACCGCTGCTCTTTGTGATGGGCATCATCGGCGCGATCTTGGGGCGCGTCGGCTGATCACCGCAGCAAAGCACGGATTGTCGCCAGCGAGTCGGCTTCCTCGATAGGTTTGTCGCGCCGCCAGCGCACGATCCGCGGGAAGCGCACCGCGATCCCGGACTTGTGGCGGTTGGAGGGCCGCAGGTCTTCAAAGGCGATCTCGAAGACGAGTTCAGGGGTGACGGCGCGCACCGGCCCAAAGCGGTCCTGTGTGCTGCGGCGCACGAAGGCATCCACCTCGCGGATCTCGGCGTCGGTCAGGCCGGAGTAGGCCTTGGCAAACGTGACGAGCTCGCCGTCGTCATCCCACACGGCAAAGGTGTAGTCGGTATAGAGGCCAGCCCGCCGCCCCGATCCGCGCTGGGCGTAGATCAACACGGCATCGACAGTGTAGGGGTCGACCTTCCACTTCCACCAGTCGCCGCGCTTGCGCCCCACCTTATAGACCGACTCCAGCCGCTTGAGCATGATCCCCTCGACATTGTGCGCGCGGCTGTTTTGGCGCGCGGCCTCCAGATCGGCCCAGGTGGATCCTCCAACCAGCGGGGAGAGCAGCAGCCGGTCCGAGCCGGCCGCCGCGACGGTCTCAGCCAGCCACGCCCGGCGCGCGGCCAGCGGCTCCCCCCGGATATCCCGCCCGGCATGCTCGATCAGGTCGTAGGCCATCAGCGCCACGGGGATCTCGGCCAGCAGCTTGTTGGTCAGGTTCTTGCGCCCGATGCGCTTCTGCAGCAGGCTGAAGTGCAGCACCTCGGCATCCCATGCGAGCAGTTCCCCATCGATGGCGGTGCCATCCGGCAGGTGCGCCGCCGCGGCAGTCACCTCCGGGTAGCGGTCGGTGACCAGCTCTTCCCCGCGTGACCAGATGAACGTCTGCCCCTGCCGCCGGATCACCTGCGCGCGGATGCCGTCCCACTTCCACTCGGCCTGCCAGTTTTCACGCGGGCCCAGCGCCGCCGGATCGTCTTCCAAAGGGTAGGCCAGGTAGAAGGGGTACGGGCGGCTGAGGTCGGCATCGCCCGTCTCTTCGGCCAGCAGCCCGCTGAAGAACGCGGGCGTTGGTTGCCAGTCGCCCATCATGCGGTGGGCGACCGTGGCCCGGTCCACCGCGCTGATCGCAGCCAGCGCCCGCATCACCAGCTTCTGTGAGACCCCCACCCGAAAGCCACCCGTGATCAGCTTGTTCCACACGAAGCGCTGGCGGGTCGGCAGCTGGTTCCATACATCCGTGATGAGCGCACGCTGCTGATCCTCGTCCATGGTTTGCAGCGGCAGGATGGTCTCCTCCACCCACCAATGCAGCGACTCGGCGGCGGGCGGGTCCCCGGGATCGGGCAGCAGCAGGGTGATCGTCTCGGCCAGATCGCCGACCGCATCGTAGCACTCACCGAACAGCCACTCGGGGACTCCGGCCAGCTGCCGGGCCCACTCAGCCAGTTGGCGGCTGCTCATGGCGCGGCGCGGACGCCGCCCACTCAGAAAGTAGACCGCCCAGGCCCCATCGGCTGGGTCGGCCTGGCGGAAGTATCCGGCCAGGTGGCGGATCTTCTCGTTGGTTTTGGTGGTGGCATCCAGCGCGGTATAGAGTTCGGCAAATTGGCGCATACGTGATACTAATCTCCGTGTGCTACATTACGCCTTGGAACGTACACAATCCGGAGGATACCATGCCACGTATCGCGATCAACGGCCTGGGCCGCATTGGCCGGGCAACCCTTAAGATTGTCCTGGACACACCCGATCTTGACGTGGTGGCGGTCAACGACATCGCCCCCATCGACAACATCGCTTATCTGATCAAGTTTGACACGGTATACGGACGCTACCCTCACGCTGTGGACCACACCGATGACGCCCTGCTGATCGGTGAGACGCACATCCCCTATTACAGTGAGCGCAATCCGGCCGATCTGCCCTGGGACGAGCTGGATGTCGACCTCGTCTTTGAGTGCACCGGCCTGTTCACCAAGCAAGAAGAAGCGGGCAAGCACATCGAGGCGGGCGCTGACTGGGTGATCATCTCCGCACCGACCAAGAGCGAAGACATGCCGACCGTTGTGCACGGCGTCAACCGGCCGGATGGCGGCCAGAACATCATCTCCTGTGCCAGCTGCACGACCAACAGCATCAGCCCGGTGATCGAGATCATTGGCCGCCGCATTGGCATCAAGAAGGCCATGATGACAACCATCCACGGGTATACGGCCTCTCAGGGCATCGTCGACGGGCCGAGCAAGAAGGTCCGGCGGGGGCGTGCTGCCGCGGCCAACCTCGTGCCGACCTCAACCGGCGCAGCGATCGCGACCACCAAGACCATGCCGGAGTACAAAGGCAAATTCGATGGCGTTGCGGTGCGCGTGCCGGTGCCCGTCGGCTCGATCTCCGATGTCACCATCCTGACGGAACGCCCGACATCCGTCGAGGAAATCAACCAGATCCTCGCTGAGGAAGCGGCCACCGAGCGCTACGACGATGTGCTGCAGGTCAGCGACGACGAGCTGGTCTCCTCGGACATCATCATGCTGCCGTACGCGGCCATCATCGACTCGCTGATGACGCAGGTCGTTGACGGCGATCTGGTGAAGATCATGGCGTGGTATGACAACGAGTGGGGCTACACCAGCCAGATGGTCCGTGAGGCGCTGACGGCCCTCGGCCTGCGCGAGCAGCCCGTACCCGCATAACGCCCTAACTCGCTTCATCCTCGCCGCGATAGCGCGTATCAACGGCGGCGGCGTCCAGGCCGTGTTCACGCAGCCACCGGGCGACCGCCGCCGTATAGCCATGGGTCACCAGCACCCGCTGCGCCCCGGTGGCCCGCACCGCACCCAGCATCTGTGCCCAGTCCACATGGTCGGAAATGACAAACCCCCGATCGATGGACCAGCGGCGGCGGGTGCCGCGCACCGTCATCCAGCCGGAGCAGTACCCGCTGGCCTGCGGGCCGAACCGGGTCAGCCAGCGCGTGCCACGGGCCGAAGGCGGCGCGACGATCAGCGCGCGGGACCAGTCGGCATCTTCGGCCTCAAGGGCATAGGCGGTCGGCGGCAGATCCACGCCGCTGGTACGGTACGCATCGTTGATCGACTCAACCGCGCCGTGCGTGTAGATCGGCCCGATACTCGGGTCGACGCCCATCAGCAGGCGCTGTGCCTTGCCTAGTGCGTAGCCATACAGGATGCTGGCCCGCCCCTGACTCTGGTTGTCCTGCCACCAGGCGTTGATCTGGCGGAAGACTGCTGCCTGCGGCGGCCAATGGTAGATCGGTAGACCAAAGGTGGCCTCCGTGATAAAGACATCGCAGGCCACCGGCTCAAAGGGCGCACACGTCGGGTCGGGATCGGTTTTGTAGTCCCCGCTGAGCACCCACACCTCACCCTGATGTTCGACGCGCACCTGCGCCGATCCGAGGATGTGGCCCGCCGGGTGTAGGGAGACAGTCACGCCGTTGAAGGTCACCGGGGTGCGGTATGGCAGCAAACGCAGGTTCGCCTGTGGGCCCAGCCGCACCCGCGCGATATGCTCGCTGGCTGCACTGAGCGTGTACGCGCCGCACCCCGGGGTGTAGTGGTCGGCATGCACGTGGGTGATCACCGCGCGGGGCACGGGCTGCCACGGGTCGATGTAGAAGTCGCCGGGTGGGCAGTAGAATCCCTTTTCGGTCGGCATGAGTAGATCGGTCATGGGGTGAGTGTAGCAGATCAAATGGGGGCGGGTTACACTGCGATCTACCATTACACAGGGGAGGAATCCAGATGCCCGGTAGTATTGTCATGCGCGATGTGCCGAAACAAGAGGCACGCATTGATCTGTTCAGCGGCCCCATTCAGGGTGGTTTTCGGGGATTCTCGCTGGTGCCCACAGGCGCCCATTATGTCAGTGTGAAGTACCAGGCGACCCACCGGGGCGCGTGGTGCTATGTGGAAGATGGCAGCGCCGCCGTGCTTCACTTTAACGAGGAGAGCGCCGAGCTTGTGCTGGTTGAAGATGAGGAGTTCCGGCAGTTGGCCGCCAGCGGCGCGATGTCCGCCGCGCTGCTGCCCTACCCCGCCGAGATCGCGCCCCGCTGGCGGCAGCTGACCTCGCACATCCGCCCGCAGGATGTGGACGATTTCCAGGTGCGGCCACCGCAGGCCAGTTCAGACGGAGCCTCACGGTTCGATGCAGCACTAGCCGAACTCGGTGAGGCCGGGCTGCTGGCGGACTTCCAGCTCAGCTATCTGACGTTTGCGCTGGAGCCCGCCCCTAAGGAGGCCTTCCAGCGGTGGGCGTCCCTGCTCCAGTCGGCCTATAACGCCGGGGAGCACCGCATCGCGGCGAACTCCAGCTTTTTTGCCGCCTTCGTGGATATTCTGATCGCCCAGTTCGGGATGATATCCGACGATCTGCTGATGGCCCAGACCGTCACCGGGTACGCCAACTATCTGATTGAGGATATGGAGGATACCGGAATCGCTGAGCTGGAGAACAAGGCCGCGGAACTAAAAGCCTATCTGCGCGAGCGGGGGGCGCTCTCCTGAGCGCTACGCGGCACTGACCTTAAGCGCCGCCTGCTCCAAGGCGGTCACAAATTCGCCCGCGGTCGGAAAGCGATCGGCGGGCTTTTTGGCCATCGCCCGGATGATCGCGTAGCCCACACCGCGCGGGATGGTGGCATTCACGTTGGCGGCATTGGGCGGCGGCTGCTGCAGATGGGCGATCAGGACCGCCCCCGGGTTGTTGCTTTTGAAGGGCAGTTCCCCGGTGAGCATCTCATAGGCGACAATGCCCAACGCATAGACATCGGCCCGCCCGTCGATATCCTTGGCGGCCTGGATCTGCTCAGGGGCCATATAGCTGAAGGTGCCCACCACCCCGGTCGTGGTCAACTGTGAGGTCCGGTCCATCACACGGGCGATGCCGAAATCCATCAACACGGCCCGGGCCTCGGCACGGCCTGGTGTCTGCGGCAGTTCCACCATCACGTTGGAGGGTTTCACATCCCGGTGGACTAAGTGCTGTTGGTGCGCGTAGTCAAGCGCACCCGCGACATCCCGCAGGATGGGCAGCGCTTCCTCCAGGGTGAAGCGCTCTTTTTCATCAAGCATGCGTGAGAGGGTCGGCCCGGCGATGTATTCCATCACCATGTACAAGGTATGGTCGGATTCGCCGTAATCGTAGACGTGCACGATGTTCGGATGTTTGAGCCCTGCGATCACCTGGGCTTCCCGCTGGAACCGCCGCCGCGTGTCGTCTGACGTCAGATGCTTGACCGACAACACCTTGATCGCCACATCGGAATCGAGCGACGGATGCCGCCCTCTGTACACATCGGCCATGCCGCCGCTGCCGATCATCTCCAACCGTCCGTAATCGCCCAGGCTGGTCGGATCACGCGGTGGCAGCACGACCTTCTGATCGCGCAGCGGCTCGGCGGGCTTCTGGTAATCGATCTCGATGCCGTATAGGCGCCGGTCGACGAGACGCTGCAAAGCGCGCCGGGTCGGTGCGAACAGCACGCCGAACACTGCCGCAGCGATCGCGACGGCCAGCAGGGACTGCTGCGCGCTGCTCATGGTGGAGAGAAGGCGTGTCAGGCCGAGGAGCACCCCGCCGAACAACACCACCAGCAGCACCGTGAGCGCCCCGTACACCAGCGACCGGTTGATGAGGAAGTCGACATCCCACAGCCGGAAGCGGAAGATCGAGATGGCCAGCGTAATCGGGATCGGCAGGCCGATGGCGACGTAGATAATGTACTCGATCAGGCTGGCGGCGGGTGAGGCCGGATCATAGCCGGATGCGATCACCGGCAGCAGGATGGTTGTCGCCAGCCGGATGAAGACGAAACCTATCGCGCCGATGGCGGCCCCGTAGAGCGCCCATTTAGTCTGCTGGCGCTGCGTGGGGCTGGCCACATTCGTGAACCGGTACGTCTGCGAGCCGAGGGCGAGCGCCGTCCAGCCCAGCAGCCAGATCGTCTCCACGGCACCGGACCAGTAGATCGGGTGGATGGGCTCCAGCCAGAACAGAAAAGGCCGCGCGAAGATCCACAGGACGTGTGCCAGCAGCGGCCAGCGCACCCAGCGCGGAACCGCCAACCCACTTGGGAAGACCATCAGCACCACGAACGGCAGCCCCAACCCCATCGACCGGATGAGATCGGCCGGGATGAACAGCGACGGGCTGGTTACCGCGATGCCGGCGTCCGTCTCCATGATGACGTTGTTGACATCAACCAGCGTATCAGGGAAGTCAGTGGCAGAGGTGGCAATGGCAAACAGCATCAGCGAGACGAGCATCGCCACCCAATCGTCCTGACGGCGGATGTAGATGATGATCCCGGTGACACCGAAGACGATCAGGTAGAGGATGGCCAAGGAAACGCGGGCGGTGGCCTGCGCGGGCGAATACCCGATATCCAGCAGGAAGGGATAGCGGACCAGACCGCCCGCAACCGTAGGCACCAGCATCAGGATGACGCTCAGTACCCAAATCGCGCGGACCACATTGACCCACGGCCCGGTTATGCGGCTGAATTTCTCCGATCCGGTGGTGGCGTTGCGCCCCCCCAGATCAATTGTTGGCTCGCTCATGGGTGCACCTCAGAGCGTATTAGGCCAATAGTCGGCGTAATTTGCAAACGCCCGTCACCGCCTGAGCCGCTCAACAACGGACTCGAGGGTCAGACCGGCGGCGTGCTCCCTGCCCTGCTGGTAAGCTTCCGCTGGGAGCACGCGCTTCAGATCGTCGAGCAGGCTGGCGGCCCGATCGCGTTCGGCACCGGGAATGCGTTCGTGATTGACAGCAAATGTCAGCAAGGCGACGGCCTGCGCGCGGTCGTCGTCGCTGCCGGTCAGCAAGGTGGCCATCTCAACGGTGACCTGCAGCAGCACCGCCGTCAGGTTGATGGCCTGCGCCACCGCGACCGCCTGCGCGAATTCGGCGCGGGCATCGTCAGGATGGCCCTGGTCGCGGCGCACCTTGCCCAGGTTCAGGTGTGTGAGCGCGATGCCCCAACGGTCACCGATGGCCTCGCAGATGGCGCGGCTTTGCAGCAGACTGCGTTCGGCGTCCTGGTAGCTGCCCCGGTACAGCTCAACCAGACCCAGGTTGTTGAACGCATCAGCCACGCCCTGCTGGTCACCGATCGCATGCGCGATATCGATCGCTTCCTGCAGCAGGCGGCTGGCTTCGTCGTACTGCTCCAGGTTGATCGCCACCACGCCCAGATTGTTCAGCGAGACACCGATGCTGCGCAGGTTGCCGATCTCGCGTTTGAGGGCCAACGCCTGCTCGTAGTAGCCTTTTGCCTCCTCGTGATCGCCGCGCATCTCGGCGGCCAACCCGATGTTGTTCAGGCAGGTGGCCAGGCCGTGCCGGTTGCCCAACTTGCGGTAGATGATGCTGGCACGCCGCCAGTGCTGGATGCCTTGCTCCGGTTGGCCGGTGGCATGCAGCACGCTGCCCATCGAACGCAGCACATCGGCGGTGCCGAGTTTGCTGCCGGTCTCGTCATAATAGCTCAGGCTCTCGTTGAGGTGCTGCAGCGCCTCGTCATAGGCATTCTGCCGGTAGAGCACACCGCCAATCGCCTGTAGTGCGGCTGCCTGCCCCGCCTTATCGGCCAGGGTGCGGAACCGTTCCAGTGCGTCGCGGTAGCGTTCAAGCGCGGTGGGATACTCGCCTTTGCCCTCGGCCACCCGGCCCAATCCCCGGACCGCCTCTGCAGTCAGTTGGGCGTTGTCCGTCATGGCACCGACATCGTGCAGCCGCTGGTAGTCTCGCTGAGCGGCCTCGTAGTCACTGACGTTGATCGACGCGCGCGCCCGCATGCCGATCAGACCGGCGAGCAGATCCTGCGGGGTGGCCGGATGGTCGGCCAACAGCGCAAGCGCCCGCTCCACGATGGTGATGGCCTCACGATAGGCACTGGTCGCCAGCGAGGCGGCTGCCGCACGGCGCAGGTAGTCGGCGGCGCGGACGGGCTCACCGGCGGCCTCCCAATGGCGCGCGAGTGCCGCCGCGTGTTCGCTGCTCTGCGCACCATAGATCGCTTCGACCGCACCCGCGAGCAGCCGGTTGAGCTGTCTGCGTTCATCCTCGGGGATGGCATCCACAAGGGCTTTGCGCAGCCGGTCGTGCGTAAAGCGCCACCGGAATCCCTGTGCTTCCAGCACGGCGGCGTTGCCCGCGTGCAGCAGCCAATCCTCGAAGTCCGCGGGCTGCGCCAGCCGGGAGTTGACCAGGCGCAGCAC